>DAONGQ010000008.1:4240-18576 GCA_035404205.1 Candidatus Paceibacterota bacterium
ACTACTCCTCCTACAACTACTCCTCCTACAACTACTCGTCCTCCTACAACAACTACTCCTCCTACCACCGCGCCTAACGGAATTTGCCCTAGTGGGAAATGTGCTGGTTTCAGTGATTCAGATTGCGATGACACTACTTGTTCAACTGGCCAAGTTTGCAGTAATGGCACTTGTGTTAATGGAAATTGTATAAACGGCACAACTCAATCTTGTGTTACAAGTAATGGCGCTTGTACTGGCATTCGTACCTGTAGCGCTAGCTCCTGGGGAGAATGTGTAAGTACACAGCCTAATTGTCCTCCAGTTAGTGGGTGTACTGGCTGTGCTACAGCTGGCTGTGGTGAATGTAGCAGCACGTCTGCTGGTTTTTTGTGCTATTGCAGCGGAAGCTTGGGAAATGGTGTCTATACTTCGTGTCAAGGAGCGTCTGGACATTCTGAATGTACTGGCGGTGGCGATTGTGGGATTACTGGTGGAAATAATTGTGGAGGATTGAACCAACCACGATGTGGTTGCGGTTGCGGTCCTGGTCTGACAAGTTGTACTAATGCTTTTGGTGTATTTTGTGCCTATGATTGTACTCCTACCACCACCACTCCACCTGCATGCCAAAATGGTCAAACTCAAAGTTGTGCTATTAACGGTTGCGCGGGAACTAAAATTTGTTCCAATAATATATGGGGAGAATGTGTTGACAATGCAGGGGATGGGTGTCCAGCAGCAACAACCTGTACTTATACTGTCTGCGAGTGCTCAGGTGGTAATTGTTCTACGGTAACTAAATCGGGCACCGTTCCATGCCCAACAAATGAAGGTTGTAGGAGCTGTCCTACATATAATACCTGTTCTGACTCTCGTACCTGTACAGTTTCTCATCCTGGTGGCAATATAATGACAGGAGGCAGTTGTCCAACGGGTTGCACTAGTAACATAGATTGTGGGATAGAAAATACTAAAGATTGCCATTGGCTTACTTGCTCGAGTAATTCATGCTCTATTTCTAACAATTCTACAATACCTATTTCACAGAATTGCCCTACAGGTTGCAATACAAATAATGATTGTTCTACCACCCAAACTGGTACTGCAGTAATAACTAGCTCCTGCGGTGGCAACACTGCCACTGTTAATGCTGTGGTCAATGGTGGAGTCTCTCCTTATACAAGATATACTTGGTACAAACAAAGCGGTAGTACTGGATGGATAGTTGATTATAGTCAATCTTGTTCTAGCGCTAGCTGTTCCAATTCCCATGCTTATACTTTATCTGGACAAGCTATCAATGTTTATTTGGCGGTGGGCGATAGCGCCGGTAATACATGGGCAAGTAATATTCTTAATATTAATTGTTCCACCACTGCTAATAAATGCGGTATAGATGCTAATGGGGCTATGTTTTGTAGTGCTTCTGGTACAGGCACAAGTTGTAATAGTGTTTCCGATTGCGGAGTTTGCAAGAAGAGGTAACTCCCTTGTTTTAGATTCTTTTTTGGAGCTAAGAGACACCCTTTAACGGGTGTTTTTTACTGTATTGTTAATTATTTGAGATATCCATTGACAAATAGATACGCGTAGTTTAAAATAATAGTAGTTGTAATTAGCTCTGTAACAAGTCTAAATGCAGATAGTTCTTCTTGAAACTAGTGGGTTTTAGATAGCAATCAAATCTATCCACAGGAGGTGGAAAATGAAACGCACTGCTTTCGTATCGCTTTTTCTGTCTTTTTGTTTCTTCCTTTCTTGTCTCATTCCGACCACTTTCATTAGAGCGGCAGATGTACCCAAACGCAGCTACATTATTGTTTTGGGCACTGATGCCCTCAAGCAGTCAGCTGGTCTGAAACAGTTTGTGGACTACAAGTCCACAAACTTTGAAGTAACAGTTGTTTCCATGCCAGACATTACCAAACAGTTTCCCACCGTTACAGACAAAGTGGAACAGTTGAGACAATATTTGGACACCAAGACCCAACCTGTTCCGCCGTATGTTCTCCTAGCGGGAACTATGGACGAGATTCCTATGGTTCGCTTTTACTACGACCTAAACCATCCAGAATATGACGCCATGACAGACGCCTGCCTGCTTTATAACCAGTCGCTTAGTTTTTTTGATATTAATGGTAATGGCAAGCCAGGCGAATTCGTTGAATGTCAGGTTTTCGAGGTGATTCAGAAGTTTGTTATCGGTCGACTTCCTACGGATAGTATAGTTATTCTTGACACTTATTTCCCTCTGCTTATCAAGGCAGAAAAGAAATATGAGACTAATCCGAGTCTCACTGGGATGGTAGCATGTGCCGTAGAGTTTTTTGCTGATGGGTTTTACTACAATGCAGATCAAGCCGGGGAAAAGGTTAAATCAGTTCTACCGCTTGTACAATGGACAACTTTGTATGAAAAGGAGGGCAGCTATACCTCAACCTTACCAGCTGATCCATTAACCACTGCCAATTTTCTTTCTACCTGGAACAAAGGGCTTGATATTGTTTTTACAGAGGCCCATGGTGGTAATTGGCGGCGCATTTTCGATGATACTGATAAGGACGGTGTCTATGATACTGGAGAGGAACACTGGGTGCGTTTCTGGGGACCTCTGACAGATTTCCAGAGCACTACCTTTCTAGGGTATATCAATGGTTGTGACACATTTATTGACGACAACTGGACAAAGACGCCTTTTCCTTACGTAGACAATCTTCTCCATGGGAAATTGCTCAATTTCATCGGTTATGCCTCCTCGATTACTGATTACGACAATCCATTATCGAAAGCAATATGTTGTGCTATTGGAAATGGCTTTTCTGTGGGTGATGCAGTTGCTACAGTTAAGGGAAATACGCTGCCAAGAGACAGGTCTGAGTCATGGCTCAGTATTACTATAGCTGGAGACCCTTCGGCTAGATTGAGCAGTAAGCCTTTGACTGTTATGCCAACAGTCTCGATGACAGACACAAATACAAATGCAATTACATTGTCTTGGAATAAGAACAATCCGATTTGTACTTACATAGTGCAAGTCAGTAGTTTTGCTGACTTTAACAACTTAGTAGAATCGGATATGGTGTACACTACCAGCTGTCAAATCTCTGCGCTACCTGCCGGTGACTATTATTGGCGAGTACGGGCAGTCTATGACACGGGGTTAGGTGATTGGTCAGAGGGAACTTCTTTTACTATTATTGGTCCTATCAACATAGAGGTCGATTCCTTGCCAAATGAAGTAGAATCACCAGTAATTACTGTTACTGGTTCTACTAACGCCGATAGTGTCAAGGTTAATGGGTTAGATGCAACAGTTGCCAGTGGTCATTTCTCAAAAACGGTTTCCCTTACAGAAGGCGAGAATAAAATTAATATTATTGCCTCCAGGGGTACCCAAATCACTACAGCCAATTACGTTGTAACTTACAAAAAATCATTAATCCTCAAGTTGGTCATAGGAAAACCAACTATTTGGGTAAACGGAATGGCCTCGTCATTAGAAGCTCCTCCTGTAATAACCAATGCACGAACATTAGTTCCTATTCGAGCCGTGGTTGAGGCGGTTGACGGTACTATTGACTGGGATGCCACTCTGAGGCAGGTGAGTATTACTGTTAAAGAGGATAGGCTCGTCCTAACTATTGGAAAGAGCTTGGCTACCCTCAATGGTAACACAGTAGCTATAGACACTAGCAATAGTAAAGTTGTCCCCGTGATCATGAATGGAAGAACCCTCTTGCCCTTGAGATTTGTGGCAGAGAGTTTGGGGTTTGAGGTAACTTGGGATGCGGCTACCCAAACAATTACGTTGAGCATCCGCTAGTTCTTCTATTGAGGAGGCGTATACAACACCTCCTCTTTTTTTATTTGACTTAGAGGGGAAGGGGGTTTAAAATTAAAGTAGTATTATTTTTAGTATTTTTTATGTTTCAACAGAACAATAAAAGAATCGTTTTGCTAGTGGCAGAGTGTTTACTTGTTTTAATTGCAGTTGGTCTTATTTTTTTTAAGAAACAAGATTTTTTAAATAGTTATTGCATAACCAAAATGGGCAATAACCTTCAATACATTTGCAGGTATAACAATTCTTTTACAAAGAATGTAAAAGCTGCCAGTTTGTTGAAAATAAAATCCGGTGACCGTCTCGTCTTAGCTTTGAATGTAAAAGAAATATTAGCTTCAAAATTGGGAAAGCATAATATACTCACTGGCGAAACTATAAATAACGTTAATCTTCAGGATGGGCAAATTTGTGTTGTTGTTTATCCGGTTCTTATGCATGAATATATGTTTAATGATAACCAAGGAGATTACGATAATTTTTATAAGAATTATCAATGGTCTCTTCTGCCAAATAATATTTTAAACAAACAAACATTATCAGTGAATAGTATTTGTACTAACAGAATGAATTTGGCCAAATTGAATAGTTTGATTTTGGATTTAAGTATCCCCAAAAAACAATATCTATTTTTAGCCAAATTTGACACCTTAACCTACGGAATCAAATTGCTTTTTGTGCCTAATAATTTATTGGGTAACATAACTACAAGTCAAGACGTGGAGAAAAATTATAGTCAAATGATACCTTTTTATTTATATAATCAAAATATTAACGTGGGTTTATAATATGCTTAAATATATTTATAAAAATCGAGTATTGTTTGAATTTAGTTTTCTCTTAAGTTTTGGTTTAATTTTTATAATAACATCACAAAGCCTTGCGGCGGCTCTTGATGGCGGTGGTGGTAGTAGTTGCCCTTCCGGGTGTACCTCTGAGAGCATTTGTACGAATTGCGATGAGGTAGATGCTTGTCTCGCTGCCTGTGGTGAATGTACTTGCGAGATAGGGTCATGCCAAGATGGCTGTGAGAGTGGCCTACCGAGCCTCCTCGCATCTTGTCTGTCCAGATGTACTTCTTCTTATAATAGCTGTGTGAATTCGTGTAATCAATGTAGTAGCAGATGTGCTGCTCATTGGACAACTAGCTGTGATTGCCCACCTCCTCAGGAGGACCCTTGTATAGCAAATCCTTCTTTGTGTGAAGCACCACCTGCCGAGCCACCTGCCGAACCACCTACCGAACCACCTCCTACTGGCAAAAAAACTTGCCGTTGGTCTGAGTGTACCAGTGGGGTATGTAAAGGGTATACTGGAACATATTCTATAGATGAAGATTGTCCTGATAGCGATTGTTCTGGTTGCGCTGGTTCTGCTGGTAAGTGTGGCCTGGATTCTGAAAATTATTTAGTTTGCAAATTAGATGGTACCGGCACAGGTAAAGTTTGTTCCAGCGATGCTGAATGCATCTGTTCTTCTTGTCCTGCTGGACAGACTAATCCTCATAGTGTTTGTGGCGTTTCTTCTTGCAATCCTATTCCGGGTTGCGGAGTGAACCAATGTACTGATTTTAGTGATTGTCTCGATTTTTGCACTATAAATAGTTTTACTATTCTTCCAGCGAATCGCACCATTTTCTTAGGCAGTTCTTTCAAAGCCAACTGGAGCACTACTAATTGTAATTATTGTAATCTTTCTTGTAACACTGTGCCCGTGGGTGGAAATACAGTGGCTTGCGGGAAGAGTTTACCGGCTATCGGGCTAGCCTCTCATGCAGATTATTCTATTACTCCAACAAAATCTGGGACTTATGATTATACATTAGAGTGTTTTAATGATGAGACTAGCGCTAAACAAATCATAGGAACTGGGGTTAGTGATGACAACTCTTTTAGGGTTAGAAACTTGTTCTGGAAAGAGACTCCAGCCTTTCTCAAGTTATTGATGCAAAAAGTATTTTAAAGGTTTGCGGCTAAAAAGAACCCCTCTGTGGGCTCTTTTTAAGTTTTGAATAGAAATTTCAAATTTCATAAATCTATGATATAATGCTCGTGTTAAAAGATTTTTGGCGTATGGATTTTTTAGTTCCTTTATTGAAAAAAGACAAAGCCTTCTTTTTGGCTTACGATCATGGTTTTGAACATGGGGGAGAGGATTTTGATGCTAAAAATTCTGACCCTGAATTCATTTTGGATTTAGCCGTCAGAGGTCATTTTACTGCCGTGATTTTGCAGAAAGGCTTAGCGGAAAAATATTATTACAATACTCCCTACTCAGCCCAAATTCCTTTGATTGTTAAATTGAATGGTAAAACGAATATTGTTAAAACGGTAGAGCCTTATTCAGCTCAAAATTGCTCTGTGAAGTATGCCAAAATGTTGGGCGCCAAAGGTGTGGGTTATACTATCTATCTTGGAAGTGAGTTTGAAGCAGAAATGTTAGAGACTTTTGGTCAAATTCAGGAGGAAGCGCACAATTTAAATATGGCGGCCATTGCCTGGATTTATCCCAGAGGTAAAAACGTTCTTTTGCCAGAAAGCCCAGAAATGCTAAAATATGCCGCTCGTCTGGGCTCAGAGTTAGGGGCAGATATGATTAAGCTTAAGCATAGCGGTGATAAAAAAAGTTTTGCTGAAGCTGTCAAATTAGCCGGTAAGACCAAAGTCGTTCTCTCGGGAGGCAGAAAGGAAACACGAGAAGATTTCTGTAAGGCAGTTGAGGAGATAATGGCTGCTGGCGGTACGGGAGTTGCGGTGGGGAGAAATGTGTGGCAAGATGACAAGCCGTTAGATATGGCAGAGAAGCTAAGCCAAATAATCTGGAGTTCATAATATAGGGAGGTTTGATTATTGGTCAATCGGTTAATGAATTCGGTTCTGGTAGACAAAATTAAACTATAAATGGGGAAATTATATATTTATATATGGTTAAGAAAGAAACACAATTAGGGACAGGGTTAACTCTTAAAGTGGAAGAAAGGACTGTTACTGGTAAAAAAACAGCCGATTTAAGGGCTAAAGGTATTTTGCCGGGTGTGGTCTACGGTCCAGAATTGAAGCCTTTTAATGTTCAGGTCAGTAAAAAGGACTTCGCTCATGTTTATGCTGAAGCAGGTGATAGCGGTCTGATTGAGCTATTATTAGGCGCCAAGAAAATTAATGTTTTGGTGCACGATATTGCCTATACTGCCGATGCCTCGCAAGACCCTATTCATGTCGATTTTTACCAAGTTAACCTCAATAAAGCAGTTACTGCTGAAGTGCCTTTGGTCTTTGTGGGCGAATCTCCCGCTGTTAAAGATGGCGGTGTTCTAACCAAATCTATTGAAGGCATAGAAGTTGAAGCTTTGCCTAAAGACCTGCCTCACGATATTACTGTAGACCTTTCTGTTTTGAAAGACTTTGATAGCACCTTATACGTAAAGGATTTAATTATTCCTGCCAATGTTAAAGTTATTGTTAACGGAGACAATCCAGTGGTGACAGTGTCCGCTCCTATTTCTGATGAAGAATTGAAGGCGATGGAGCAAGAAAATCAAGTAAATGTTTCTGAAATCAAGACAGAAAAAGAAGAGAAGGCGGAGACCGCGTCTGCAGAATCTCCTTCTGTTGAGGGGGAGACCGAAAATAAGACCACGGTTAATAGCAAATAAAAGGAAATGTTTTTGTCTTTTAAAACAGATAAAAATAAAAATCATTTGGCAACTTTGGGCCATTGTGTAAATTTGAGACCGAAAGTTATTTTCGAGAGTAAACCTAGTAAAACTTTAGCAGTTTTTAAGAGCTTCACTAAGGTTTTGGCAGTGACAGTATTGTTATTTTTATCTTTTACTTTACAAACTAATCACCAAGCTTTAGCCCCTATTTATTTTGGTTTTGATGCAGCCCAAGCCATAAATGATGCCAATAGACAGGCCTTGCAAGATGAATTAGACGCTGTCAACAAGCAGATTGATGCCTATCAAGCAGAGCTCACGAAAACACAGGGCGAAAAAAATACTCTCCAAAACAAGATTAATCAGCTTAAGCTTCAGGCCAATAAATTATCGGCCCAAATTAAAGCTACTAACCTAGAATTGGATCGTTTAGGCACCAGAATCGATGACACTACCAATTCTATTGCTAAAACTGAAAATGAATTAAATACTAATAAGCAAAGTCTGCAAGATTTGATTGAGGTTTATTATGAAAATAGCCGCAAGTCTTTATTGGAGATACTTTTAGCTAATGAGCAGATTTCTGATTATTTTATTTCTATCAATGCTATGAGCGCCTTGCAGGATAAAATTAAGGAAAAAATAGATGTAGTAACCACTCTCAAGAATACTTTAGAAGACCAGCAACAAGCCCTAGAAAAAGACCAAGATGATGCTCAGGGCTTGCTACAAGTGCAATTAGCCCAACAACAACAATTGACTAGCACCAAGGGCGAACAAGAAACCCTCTTGACCTTAACCAAAAATAAAGAATCAGCTTATCAGACTCTTTTGGCAGATAGGAGGGCTAAAGCGGCAGAAATTAAAAGCAGAATTTACGATTTGATGGGAGTGAAAAGCCAGGTAAATTTTGGTGAGGCTTTGGCTATAGCGACTAATATTTCTAGTAGGATATCTATTCGCCCCGCTTTTCTCTTGGCTATTTTAACGCAGGAATCTAACTTGGGTAAAAATGTTGGCACCTGCAATAGACCGGGGGACCCGCCCTCTAAAAGTTGGAAAGTGCAAATGAAACCTACAAGAGACCAGGAACCTTTTGTGGAAATTACCAAAACCCTAGGCTTAGACCCTAATGTGACGCCTATTTCTTGCGCCATCAATGACCCTGCTCATGGTTTAAAGGCTGGGGTGAATAGTTGGGGTGGCGCCATGGGTCCGGCCCAGTTTATTCCCTCGACTTGGATGGGGTATTTGAGCAAAATACAAGCAGTAGTGGGCCATTATCCTAATCCTTGGGATATCAAGGACTCTATGACAGCTGCCGCTCTTAAGTTATCGGCAGATGGAGCGAGCGCTCAAACTACCAGCGCTGAGTGTACTGCTGCTAAACGTTATTTTGGCGGTAACTATCAATTTTATTGCGATAGCGTTTTGCGTATTGCCTCAGGGTATGAACAAGATATCGCCGATATCAATAATGCAAAATAAGCTAGAAGTTTATAAAGTTATAAAGTTTCTAAAGCACAGAACTTAAATTTTAAAGGCTAAATTTTAAATTATAAATGGACGTCTAATAATTAAACGGTTAAAGGATGGATCATTCCATATAATTAGGGTTCTCATTTAATATTAGAACATTTAATAATTCACTTAAAACTTAAAATTAAAAATTGAAAATTATTAAGATTTGTCAGGGAAGCAAAGAAATAAAAACGGGAGATAGGCTAAACCCTACTCTAAAGAGCGTTTGCAAATAGTGACCGTTTATGTTACTATGACGGGCGTTAAGATATATTTAATTTTTACTAATTCACTTGTGTTTATGAATTCTTGTTACTTTTGTAGCCAAAACATAGAGAAGATAGATTACCAAGATGTAGAAACTCTGAAGAAGTTTATTTCTTTTCAGTTTAAAATTCAGCCAGCGAAAAAGACGAAGCTCTGCGCTAAACACCAAAGACAGCTTTCCAAGGCAATCAAAAAAGCTCGGATACTAGGTTTGTTGCCATTTACCGGTATTTAAAATGATTAAAAAGTCCTCTTAAGTAGAGGACTTTTTTGGTTTTAAAACTTTTATGTTATACTATTTTACAGTTAACAAGATAATTAGAGTTTAGTAATGTCAGTATGGCTAAAAAGAGAAGCAAATTCCGCAAACAACAAAATGAAAGTAATTTTTCTTTACCTTCGTTACCTCGTTTAGAGATTGGAGAAAGCACTAAGGTCGCTATTTTAGCCATTTTTTTGGTGGTTTTTAGTTTTATTTTAATATTAGGATATTTCCAATTGGCTGGAGCTGCGGGGAAGGTGCTTTTTAGCAGTTTTGATTCTCTTTTAGGCAAAGGATACTTTATTCTTCCTCTCATTCTTTTAATCTTAGCTATTTCTCTCATCAAAGAAAAATTTGATGTACCACGGCGCATTTATTTAGCTACTTCTATTGGCGGAGGATTAGTGCTGTACGGTTGCTTGAGCCTGATTGATATTATTCATGATACCTATGGTGGGTGGATAGGCGCCTCCGGTTCTTGGTGGGCTATTTATTTGGGCACGGCTGGCGCCATTATTTTTTTAATTTCTCTTATTATTGTAGGATGGTTTATAGCTTTGAATATTGGTTTTGATACTATTTTTAAAAAGAAAGAAATTTCCCTGAAAGCAGAATCCCAGGCGACTGTTCCCCCAGGGTCTTCGCTGCTTTCTAAAATTTTGGAGAAGAATAATACAGTCGCTAAAACCGAAGTGAAGGTAAACGACAATTTGGGAACTAGTGATGGAGAAGCCAAAAATGTGGCAATGGAAGAAAAAAGAGATTTAAAAAAGAACAAGGGGGAAACAGAAGAGTCTTTCCAATATAAGCATTTCATTAATTACATTATTCCGCCGCTAAGTTTGTTAGAATCTGATAGCGATAAACCTACTTCAGGAGATATTAGGGCTAACACTAATATCATTAAAAGAACTTTGCAGAATTTTGGCATCGAAGTAGAAATGGCCGAAATTAACGTTGGCCCGACAGTTACGCAATATACCCTCAAACCGGCAGAAGGTATTAGGCTCTCTAGAATTATGGCTCTGCAGAATGACCTTTCTTTGGCTTTAGCGGCTAATCCCTTAAGACTGGAAGCGCCTATTCCCGGGAAATCTTTGGTAGGCATTGAAGTGCCTAATAAATCGGTGGCCCTTGTTCGTTTAAAAAATATTTTGCAACAGCCGGATTTTATCGAACACAATAATCCTTTAATGTTTGCCTTGGGTCGTGACGTAACCGGCAGCGCCCTTTATGCCTCACTAGACAAAATGCCCCACCTTTTAATTGCTGGCGCCACTGGCACAGGCAAATCTGTCTGTATTCATAACATTATTATTTCTCTTTTGATGAGAAATTCTCCCGAGATTCTTAAGTTAATTCTCATTGACCCTAAGAGGGTAGAGCTCTCTCATTATAACGGCATTCCGCATCTCTTAACGCCAGTGATTACTGATAACAAAAAAGCTTTACCGGCTTTACGCTGGGCGATTACTGAGATGGAGAGACGTTATGATTTGTTGCAAAAAAGCGGTAGTCGAGACATAAAAAGTTATAATATAAAAGCCCTGAGTCACAAAGAGCCTCCTTTGCCTTATATTGTTATTTTGATAGATGAACTGGCCGATTTAATGATGTCTTATGGTAGAGAGCTGGAAGGGGCGATTGTGAGGTTGGCTCAAATGGCAAGAGCCGTGGGCATCCATTTAGTGATTTCTACGCAAAGGCCGTCAGTAGAAGTAATTACGGGATTAATTAAAGCGAATATTACTGCTCGTATTGCTTTTCAGGTGGCTTCACAAATTGATTCTCGCACTATTCTTGATAGTGCCGGGGCTGAAAAACTTTTGGGGCATGGAGATATGTTATATTTGGCCCCCGATTCTTCTAAGCCTAAACGTATTCAAGCTTCCTATGTTTCCGAACAAGAAGTAGATAAGGTGGTTAGTTTCATTTTAGATCAGGCAGATAAATTTATCGGTGCTAGCGAGGAGATTACTTTGGATGATAAAGCGGAGAGAGGTATCGTAGACCAAATTAATTTGGATAGTTTTGGTGATAGTGAAGATGATATGTATGACCAAGCTTATGACCTTGTTGTGGAATCGCAAAAAGCTTCGGCTTCGTTCCTCCAAAGGCGTTTGCGCGTTGGTTATGCGAGAGCAGCTCGTCTGCTGGATATTTTGGAAGAAAGGGGCGTTATTGGTCCTGGAGAAGGAGCTAAACCGCGTGATGTCTTAGTGAGTAAAGCTGATGCCGACGCTCAGAAATTTATTGATGAACATGATTCTCCTGATAATAACAACGAAATAATGGAGGAATAATTTATGCCTAAAGTTATTAAACCCAAAGCCAAAGGCGCTAGAGCAATACACCCTCGAAAAAAGAAATTAGAACAGCCTATTTTTGAGCCAGTGGTTTTTAATCCTACTCCTGATGTAGTTATCTCAACGCCAGAATTTACCAGACCTATTTTAGAAAATTCTTTTAAAGAATATGTGCAGCATCAGCGGTTGGCTATGCATTATTCATTGGCTGAAATAGCTGAAAGATTGCATGTACGTGAAGAACATCTACAACTTTTAGAGGAGGAAGGATTAAATCGTATTTTACCAGAGGTTTATGTCTATTCTATTTTAAAAAAATATTGTAATTTTCTTCATTTAGATTATGAGCAAGCGCTAAAACTTTATAAAAATGAAGTAACAGCTATTAAACTTCCCGGGGAAACCGATTCTCTTACTACGTTTAGAGATAATATGGCGCATAAGATTAGTTTGAACTATCGAAAATTAATTATTGGTTTCCTTCTAGTAGTAGTCTTAGCTTTTGGCGGTTACCAATTGGACATGCTCGTGGGCAAGCCGAGTTTAATGATTAAAGACCTATCTGAAAACATGCAAGTGAGTGAACCGTTTATTAATATTACCGGGACAGTAGCGCGTACTCAAAAATTATTGTTTAATGGACAAGAAATACTTCTGGATAACGGGAAAAATTTTCAAGTTGATAATTACAATCTCACCAATGGCTGGAATACTTTAAAATTCGAAGCTTATAATCATTTGGGGAGAGCAACTATCAAGGAATATCACATAGAATTTATAGGTGGGAATGAAGTATCGCCATCCACGACTGCACCCACTACTGTTATTACTGGTGAAACCACTACCACCATTTTAAGCGAGTAAGCAATTGGCGTGAGGCTGATTTTATGCTATTATGGTAAGCAAGTTCATAAAGTCTAAAGTTCTTAAAGTTTGTCAAGTTAAAACCCCACACCTAAATAGTTTTAAAGACAGAATTTTAGACTTTTAATGCAATCCATATCCGTTTTTTTGTTTTAGCACTGTGTTTTACGTTTTTGAAACTTACTTGATAAACTTTATAACTTTATAAACTTTTTGCTTTATGTCCAAAACGACAGCTAAAAAAAATAGCTCTTCGGACGAGGATAAGTTTGTCGACGTGATTGCCGGGATTAAGGACCGCTTTGGCGAAGGGTCTATAATGAAGCTCGGAGATGTAAGTAAAGTAAATGTAGCCGTTATCCCTACCGGAGCCCCTTCTTTAGATATTGCTTTGGGTGTAGGCGGTATTCCTCGAGGGAGAATCATAGAGGTCTATGGTCCAGAATCTTCTGGCAAAACTACCCTGTGTCTTCATATTGTTTCTCAAGCCCAAAAAATGAAGGGCAAAGCAGCCTATATAGATACTGAACACGCGCTTGACCCAGAATATGCTAAAAAAATAGGGGTCAAAATAGAAGATCTTCTAATTTCTCAGCCAGACAATGGCGAGCAAGCTTTAGACATAGTTGAAGCTCTGGTAAGGTCAAACGCTATAGATGTTATCATTGTGGATTCGGTAGCTGCCTTGACTCCTAAAGCCGAGCTAGAGGGGGAAATGGGGGATCAGCATATTGGCCTCCAAGCTCGCTTGATGTCTCAAGCCCTGAGAAAACTGACGGCTATTGCGGCTAAATCGAAAACTGCCATTATCTTTACCAATCAAATCAGGATGCAAATAGGAATGATGTTTGGTAATCCTGAAACTACGCCTGGTGGCAAAGCGCTCAAATTTTACTCTTCTGTCAGAATAGAAATGAGACGGATGGCTCAAATTAAAAAAGGTGATGAAATCATAGGTAATCGAGTCAAGGTAAAGATAGTCAAGAATAAAGTCGCCGCTCCCTTTAAAACCACAGAATTGGACGTGATCTATAATGAAGGCATTTCTTATGGAGGCGATTTACTTTACCTGGGTTTAAAATATAATTTGATTAAGCGTCTCGGAACCACTTATTCATTCGAAGGCGTTAAACTGGGTGTGGGCGTAGAAAATTCTAAAATTTTTCTCAAAGAGCATCCTGAAATTGGTAGCAGCCTCTTGAAAAAAATTAATTCAGGAGAAGCAGTTGCTATGCCCCTTGGCATTCCCGCTGGAGAGGACGATAGTAGGGAAGAATAAATATTAATATTAGCAATAAATTAAAAATCATGGAAAAAATGTTTTATAAAGTTGCCGTTCTTTTTAAAGGCAGCTTAACTGAGGAAGAAGCCAACGCAGAATATACCAAAGTAACGGAAGAGCTTAAAATACACGGGGTTATTACCCAAGAAGTGAAGCCCAATAAGATTGTTTTGGCCTACCCTATAGCTAAAAGTACAGAAGCTTATTTTGCTACTGTAAAATTTGAGCCGGCAGAAAATACAACGCTGGACTTCAAAGATTGGCTTAAAAAAGCAGATGTTTTAAGGGTATTGATCACTAAAAATGATAATGTGACGGTAGAAAAAGTAACTGGTTTTTCACCCGCCCTTAAAGCT
>DAONGQ010000009.1:0-3902 GCA_035404205.1 Candidatus Paceibacterota bacterium
TTCAATTAAGTCTTTTTCTTCCATTTTTGTGTCTTATACATACTAAGACGGAGGGAACCCCTTTTTGTTACAAAGTAACAAAAAGGAATGTCTAATGTCTAATGACTAATGTCCAAACGGGGGGGCAACATAATGTCTGATGACTAATGACTAATGTCCAAACAGGAGCCGGGAGTACAAACTTAATGCTCAATGACCAATGACTAATGCCCAAACGAGAATACACATGAATACAATGACTAATGTCCAATGACTAAACAGGGAGGGGGGCAACATAATGTCTAATTTCTAATGTCTAATGTCCAAATAAGGAGGGGTGGGTTCAAAAGCTTAAATCCGCCGGCTGGCGGATAAAGTTTAAACAAATAAGGGAGAAGGGAGAACAAAGTTTAAATCCGCTGTCCGCCAATTGACGGAGGCGGGGTGGATAAAGTTCAAACGCACCAAGAATACGCAGACAAAAGGTCTAACGATTAAGTAAGAGAAGGAGAAACAAAAAATGATTGAATATCCTCCAAACGGAGTAACCTAACATCATTAGATACTTGAGATAACCCATAAGATTGCGACTTAGCTGTCCCTACATAAACCACTTTCTTGCCCAAAGCCTGTACTTCTTGCACAGCTGCTACCAAGTCTGTATCGGAACTGATTAAATAAGCCACATCATACACATCTGTTCTGGCTAGTCTTATCATTTCTACTGCCAGTTTCACATCTACGCCTTTTTCGTGATAGGTCTTGTCGGGGTGCTGTATTAAAACGCCTAGCATTACTTCAACCTTCTCCCTATTCAATTTAGATAAGAGTTTCTGCTGATTGGCATATAATTTCTCGCTCTTGTCTTTATCCTGTCCGTTTTTACGCCTGACGGCACCGATATAATAACGTATTTGAGAAAGAGTATCTTGAGCAACCAGCCATTTGGCAAAATTTTGATAATCAAATCCCAAAAGGTCATAGCGGTTGCCGTTAGAGGTAAGACTCTTCAACCTAAAATAAAAATTACTCCCATCTATAAAAACAATAACCCTCATATAATTTTAAATAAAAGACCGCCGTCCCAATTGCTTGAGAAGGCGGTGAGATTAACTGCGTTAATGATAGCATAAACCATACAGCTGTCAAGATTTAAAAATAGTTACTAACTCTCAATATCTTATACATGCTAAGACGGAGGGGACCCCTTTTTGTTACAAAGTTGTAGGCAAAGTCCAAAGTTCAAAGTTTAAAGTTTAAACAAACGCGGAATACACAGACACCCTTCGACAAGCTCAGGACAAGCTCCTTCGGCAGAATTACACTAAATATACTCGAAGTGTTAAGGATAAATTAATTCGCATTAAAAATAAACTTTAAAGATTTAGCGGTTGTTGCTCTCGGTAGATGAAAGGTTTTAGGTCGGTTGCTAATAGGACTCTTGTGAGATTGGCTGCAGCTATTAGAGAATTGGTGGGTTTTGTATCATTCTCTGAGTTATATTGGTCATGAATAGAGAAACCTACATATTCAATTGTCTTGTGTTCTCGCTTAACTACCCAGTCAATAGCTGGAACCAAATCAGTATCAGAGCTAATTACAATGGCTATGTCGTATTTTTTATCTATTGCCCCTGCCATCAAATCAACTGCCAATTTAACATCTATGCCCTTTTCCCTTAAACGCACGACTTTAATAGTACTGATACCTAAGGTTTTTATTTTTTCATAGACATCGATGCGATTATCAATAACTATTTCCTCCTGTCTTCTTCTTAAGGGGCTATTTTTTATTTCCCAATGATTTGCACGCAAATAAGTAAAAAGAGCTTGCTGCCGAGAAAACGCTTCATTGGGTACATTATTTTCAGCTTGAACAGTTCCGATATAATATCTTTTACCGTTCTCACTAAGAATCCGGTTGCCAATTAAATAGTGAGCAAAGGCGTCATAATCAAATTCCGTGTCTTTAACACCCAGTTTCTTCAATACAATATGGTAAAAATTACTTCCATCAACGTATACGCACACCCTAGGATTGTTTAATTCCATGTTTTTAAATAAAAACCTGCGTACTCCTTTCGGTAGACGCAGGCGACTTTACGTAGTAGATGTTAGCATAATGCTTAAACTTGTCAAGTCTTGTAAAGGCAAGCCCGGTAGATTTGCCTTAGAACTACTTTTATGAGTTTTATACTGTTCAGCTAAGTTTCCCTCCAGATTAAATTCCATATAAGTAATTTTATCGTAAGTTTTTCTAAATGTACATATATATAATTTAATCCACCGGTCAACAGATTTGGATTTTATTTGGACTTTGAACTTTAGACTTTAAAAATTGTGTAATGATCGCCTTGACATCAAAGTTTAAAGTAGTATACTTCTCACTCGCGGGTCAAAAAAAAGGAGACATTTTCTGGCTCCGCAACATAGCACTTTATAGTCTCTTAGCACCTATCGCATAAAAATATCAATGCGATTTCCCACCTTTATATAGGGTTGGGGACGGCAACGCACGTAAGCTATGCGGAGCCGTTTTTACCGGCAGGCGAGGATTTAAATTCCTCCCCTGCGCGCTGGAGGGTGCTAGAGAGGTAAAACCAGCTTAAAAACGCCTTTAATGGTTGTTCTTTACTAGCTTCAGCTATGGGCGTTTTTATTCGCGGTGGTTCATCGTTTTTTCTTTTGGTCACAAGACAATTTAATGTCTAGCGACAGCAGTTCTTTAAAAGGGGGTGATACTAAAAACGAAAGAAAGGTACACATCTTGGGAGTAAAGAGGCCTTACATTCGGTTGTTGTTGCAATAAAGCTATTATTGTGATAGGAGGATCTTTCTCTGGTGTTTTTGAGCCTGGTTGCATGGTTTTCAGAGGTCAGATAGATTGGCGAGGAGGTAAAAATGTCAGACTTTGATTGCCTGGTATTAGCTATCATCTTCAGGCCATTTATAGAGGCCTTTATCTCTATCTTTCATTCGCAAATAGATTCATAATATCGTCTTCACGTCGAGCGCCCGCATTTTAGGCGCTCTTTTTTTATGTAATTAATAAATGCTAGAATAAAGCATGCTCAGTTACGAAAACAAATATTTTAAATTGGGGTATAAAAATATATTAGGAGGAGACGAAGCCGGACGAGGTCCACTGGCAGGGCCTGTTTCTGTAGGCGCTGTTTTGGTTAATAAGAAAGAATTCCTGAAACTAAAGCGCGATTTAAAACATTTAAAAGTCGGCGATTCTAAAAAATTATTACCTCAACAGAGAGGGGCTGTTTTTGAGAAGGTAAAAACTCTCCCCTACTTGCGCTCTGCCTGTTCTTTAGTAAGCAATAAAATTATAGATAAATTCGGCATAGAGGAGGCTACTCGAAGAGCTTTTGATAATTGCCTTTTAAAATTAGAGGACAAACCGAATATTATTCTCTATGATGGTAATAGGCCTATAGATAAAAAACTGGCTCTAAAACAAATCCCCATTATTAAGGGCGATGAT
Organism: Candidatus Paceibacterota bacterium; assembly: GCA_035404205.1. Lineage (NCBI taxonomy): Bacteria > Bacillati > Minisyncoccota > Minisyncoccota bacterium. The sequence goes on from DAONGQ010000009.1 coordinate 3,472, forward strand.
AAGGTTTTCATAATTTCTTTGGCTTCAATAATTGCCAAGGTCACCAGAGATAAATATATGGCCAAAATGGCTAAAAAGTATCCTTCATATGGATTTGAAATCCATAAAGGCTATGGTACCAGAAAGCACATAGAGGCAATTGAAAAATATAATCTATGCCCTCTCCATCGAAGAAGCTACTGCAAGGGGCTAAAGCACTGGGATAATGTCTAATGACCAATGACTGGGTAAACATAATGTCTAATGACTAATGACTGGGTAAACATAATGTCTAATGTCTAATGACTAATGTCTAAAGGGGGGGGGACAACATAATGTCTAATGACTAATGACCAATGTCCAAACAAGGGGAGGACAACATAATGTCTAATGTCCGAACGGGATACGAAAAACAAAGTTTAAACCATGACGTAAAAAGATATTGGAATAAA
>DAONGQ010000009.1:4002-16417 GCA_035404205.1 Candidatus Paceibacterota bacterium
AAATAAAACCGCGAGAATGATAATCGCTCGCGGTTTTGTATGCAAAAGAACTGCTGTGGCTCAGAAGGTAAAGGAATCGAGAATCCGATCCCAGGCCCTCTGAACACAGGGAAATACTCCCAACAGAGAAAGAGGCGCTAAAAAGAAAATCCTCTTGTCTATGTAGGCGATACTCCCCTGATAAGGCGCGTCTGAAAAGGCATAGAGAAAAGCTGAGATTCCCCAGAGAATAAAAAGTCCTAGGGCGACAATGCCAATGCAGTGGAGAACAAACAGTAGCAGGTGAAATACCTGCTTCAAGCGTCTGTTTCTCATAGGCACCCCTCAGACCCACTTATTGTGGGCAATCGATTTCCTAATCTCGTTGCTCAGATGATTACTTGACCAGCGGATTTGGCCAGAAAGCTTGTTCTGGGAATGAGATTTCATTCCCAGACAGACTAGCCAACCGACGAAAAGCAATGCGCATACAACTAGAGCAAGAACAACAAAGTCTCTCATGATTCCTCCTCTGCCTGTATTAGTGTCTAGGATGTTTCCCTAGATATGTCATCGCATCGTCCCGATTCTTCTGACGATCTTCATAGAAATCTCCCCCTGTTTGATGAGGGTGAGCGATAGCATAAACTACCATGGCCAGTATTGCCAGACCCAGAACAGCCAGAACTATGCTCCACATAGTATCCTCCTTCATTAATGGTCTGTCTTCTGTCTTTCCTTTATGAAATAGACCTTCTGTCCACCTTCCTCAATAATCCCAACAATGTAATTGGGATTATTAAGCATTTCTTGGGGAGGGTTTATGCCTTCATAAACAATATCCTTCCCCGGTGAAATGTCGGGCAGCTTTTCAAAATTTCCCCAATGCCCACCAAACATGAGCAGAAGCAGAATCAGCAAAACAATAAGTAAGATAACTGCTTGAAGTCTGTCATAATGACGCTCTTCTTTCATTCATACCTCCTTTGTAAAGAGCAATTAGACCTAACGGTCTCTTGATATACTAAATCATAATTGGTTGATAATGTCAACAAATGAGTCGATAAAACCGCCTCTGAAATGAAGCTAGTAGTAGGCTAAGGAACGCACTAAAAAGCTAATCTGCCAATTAATTTTTTAAAGATGTGCCGAGGAGAGGACTCGAACCTCCACCCATTTCTGGACTGGCTCCTAAAACCAGCGCGGCTACCAATTACGCCACCTCGGCAAAAAGTAACATTGGGATTATAACACAGGCAATTTAAATTACCATTGCCAAACAGTTTTTGCTATTTAAGACAAATTAAAAAACCGCCCCTAAAGGCGGTTTTTCTTTTATTCATTAGAAGAAGAGGGTGCACTTCACGCCCAGAAGACTGCAAACAGCCAATATTAAGCCTTTAGCTAAAATACCAACTCCCACGCCAATTAAGGCATAAATAATATAATTTTTAGCGTTGGTAATTAGTTTCGGGTCACCCTTGGAACTAACATAGGTAAAGGCTCCCATAACAATAAAGATGAAAGCCATAAAAAGTAAGACTACAAAAAGCCAACTAGTAGCCTTAGAGATTAGGTTAAAGACGCCATTGATATCCTGGATAGGAGAAACAGGATAACTATTACCTATATCTGTAGCCACGTCAGCTAAAGCGGGGGTTACTACCATAGCTAGGGCCATGAAAGCAAACATAGCTGTAAGAAACTTTTTCATATAAATAAAATTTTTAATTAATTTGTAAGTTAATTTATTGTAATAAGAATACTCGTGATTGTCAAATGAAATATTTGTTTAGACGCAAAACAAGCCTTTTAGACGGCTAGAATCGACCGCAATATCAAAATAAGGCTTTCGGCTAGAATTATAACAACTACACCGATGAGAGCATTCTTAATAGTATTTCTAGCCGCTGCCACTTTTTTGGCATCGCCAGCGGAAGTGATAAATTGAATCCCCGCCCAAAGAACCATAATCACCGCAGCTACTAGACCAAAAGTAAATACATATCCCTTCGCCCTGTCGAGAATGACTTCTAAACTGCCACCGGTAAAGATTGTCTTGATGTCCATTCCATTGCCAGAACTGTCGGTTGGACCCGGGTCCTCTCGAGCGATAGCCAAGCCTATAGGCAGGACAAGACTTAAAAGAATTATGGCTATTAAAAATTTACGCATAGTAAAAATATTATTTTGCAGTATTAGTAGGACTAATTTGCTCGCAGTCTATTTTATCCCAAACGATATTCATGGGCTGACCCGTTTGGTCAACGGCCAAAATATTTAAGACAGTATTCACAATAAACCAAGAGCTGAAAGCGATGAGAATACCAATAATAGCAGACTTAATTCTAGTCACTCCCGCTTGATACTTGGTTGGGCTTCCTCCAGCCATAATCATCTCCACCCCGCCCCACATTATAAAAATAACTCCGCCGGTAAAAAGCACATATTTAACCACGAAATCCAAAATACTCTGCGCCATATTAAGCAAGTCGCAGTAAGTACAAGCGCCGGCATCGCAATTAACTAGGGCAGCCGAGGCACCCAAGGGCATCATAGAAGCGAGAAGCAGAATTCCCAGAATTAAAATTTTATATTGATGAAGCATAGCTTTTGTTATTTTTTAAAGACAAAGTTGACTATTCTGTAATAAACAAGAAAATAGAAAAAGTACTTGTGAATCTTACTCTCTTTATTTTTTAGTAGCTTTCTATTGTGCGCGCTGCCTTGCTAATCGCGTCGTTTAAGATTGACCCGTGAAGGGCATCATAAATCATTGTATCAAAGGCCCTGGTAACTGCAACACTAGAGAAACCGCTGAAAGAACGGGCTGTCAATATTTGCTGAGCGAATGGTCCCACAATATCGTCCCCCATGGCATTGCTAATAAGACTCCTTTTGGCCGGCGGATTTTTAGCTAATTGAAAATAGCGGCTGGCAACATCGTCATCTGTGGCTCCCATAACAAATTGCCAAGCAGGGGCAATATTTTTGGACTGGCGGGAAACAACGAAGCCATAATAATTGGCATAATTAACAGTATTACCAGTGCTTAAAGAGGAAGAAAACTGCGGCACTTTGGTATAAGCATAATTCAAGTCGCCTCCTACTAATTCGATAAAAGCCCTATCTCTAAAATATCCTAAGTACATAGCAGTTTTTCCCTGCCAAAAAGCATTTAAGGCTGTAGTGCCAGGCGCCCAATTATAATTATTATTGGCGGATTGCGGGTTAGCAAAATCTATATAAAAACTCAACGCTTTGCTACTTGCGCCTAATGAATCGTTATCGTCAAAAGTAACACGGTCACCAGCCTTGAGAGTAGCTCCTTTTTGCAACATCATGAGCGCTAAAATGTCAGAAGCATTGCTTATAGTTTTAGAATCACCGCCCAGAGCAATCCCAGACCGGGATAAAACCAATTTCTTCAGTTGGCGCACTTTGCGGGCTGTAGTTTCTACGCTAGCAGAGCTTTTGCCATCCCAAATAGTCGGAGGAACGGCGATATTGGCCTTATTAAAATAGTCCTTATTATAATACAAACCCAACGTATCAACAGAAAGGGGCAATCCATAAAGCATATTCTTGTTGCTGAAATCATTTACTACCACATCGGGAAAATCAATAGCTAGTTGCGATGGCGTATAGGTTTTGCCTTTATAATCGCAAGTAACATTATTAGGAGAAGAACTCCCCAAACTGCAAGGAACAATATAGGGCAAGTATTCACTTAATTTTTCATTGTTGACAACAAAAACATCTGGACCCTGTCCCCTCGCAAAGGCGTCTAGGAGGTCTTTTTCATAGGTCGCCTCAGTTTTCATTTCATAAGTCACCACCGCTTTAGGATAGCGAGCATTAAACGCTTCTATCAAGGGGGCCATATTTTGTTTATTATCTAGCCCCCACACTAAAATTTGACCTGAAAAAACTTGATTTTTCCCTATCCGAGGAAGAATAATGCCAGCAAGAATAATAATAAGAACAAAAAAGACGAGCACACCTAAAATTATTTTTTGACGTGGATAAAGTGATGAAAGGGGCATGGGGTTATATTAATTTTCAATTTACAATTTACAAAAAGTAGTGGACTTATTCGGATTTAGAACAAAGAAGGGCCCAATGTGTGGTGGAAGACAACGAGAGCTCTTTGGTCAAAGTAAAGCCAGCTTCTTCTAAGAATTTAATCATATCGTCTTTAGTTAGAGGATAAAGATGCTCGTCTGGGGGCAGGTCGGTAATTTGCCATTCTACTACCAGGAGAAAACCGTCGGGACGCAAAATCCTTTTTGCCTCTGCTAATAAGGTTTTTTTATCGGCTTCATTATTTTGGAACAAAATATTGGCCATAATCGCCCCGCCAATGGAAGCTTGATTTAAACCGGTAGCTTCTGGGGCAGTTAGGTCGGCGCATTTGGTTACAATGGAATAACCAAGTTTTTGATTGTTGGCCTTTAGCCTAACAGTTTCCAAATATTCGGGAACAATATCAATAGCTAACACTCTGCCATTAGGAGAAATTTTTTGCGCTAAGGGCAAAGTCAAAAAACCGGTACCGCAGCCAAAATCAACTATTTGCATACCTGGCTCGAGTGGCAGTTTGCTGACTAATTCTTCAGGGTGTAAATCGGATAACATGAGACAAATAAAATTTAAAGTTTAAAGTTTAAACAAAATACAGAAAAGAGCAAGCGCAATATCTAATACCTAATAACTAAGGTCCAAACAGAATCAAAAAATGCGATTGGTAAATTGAAAATTGTAAATTGAAAATTGTTCTACCTATATTATACCCCAGTTAAAAAGAAGCGCAAATAAAAATACCCGGATTTCTCCGAGCATTTTTTCTTAGACCAAACTAATGCTGCTGATTTTGTCGTTATCATCTAATTTCATTACCCTGACACCCTGGGTTAAACGGTTGAGCACCGGCAAACTGGCAAGGGAAACTCTAATCGTCTGACCGTTCTTAGACATGGCTAGTAATTCTTCTTCCTCTGTCCAAAGCATTAAAGCAATTAGATTGCCATTCTTGGGCGTAATTTTTAGAGTCTTAATACCGCTACCGCTGCGTTTTTGCTTGCGATAATCTTTAATATCGCTCACTTTGCCATAACCATGTTCAGTGATTACTACTATCTTGGCTTTGTTGTCTTTAATGGCGTTACCCGTAAGAAGCAGGGTGCCAATCACATAATCGTCCTTTTTTAGTTTAATGGCTGTCACCCCTTGGCTAACACGTCCCAGGGGACGAGCATCTTTTTCGCCAAAACGAATCGCTTGTCCATTATGAGTACCGAGAACTAATTCGCTGTTACCATCAGAAAAACCTACCCACTGCAACACATCGTCTTTAGTTAATTTGATAGCTAACAGGCCGGTGCGACGCATATTTTCATATTCCTTAAATGAGGTTTTCTTCACCATGCCCTTTTTGGTCACCATAATCAAATAAGGATATTTACTCTTATCCGCTTGCTTGTAGTTCAAAATAGCGGTGACATTTTCGTCACTCCCAAGCTCCAAAAAATTCTGAATGAGCTTGCCTCGGCTAGTGCGAGAAGCCTCACCTATTTCATAGGCCCTCACTTGGAAAACACGTCCCCTATCGGTGAAGAATAGTAAATAATCCGAGAGGTCGGCAGAAATTATTTTCTCAAGAAAATCATCTTCGTTTTTTACTTCATAACCAATTACTCCCTTACCGCCCCTTTTTTGGATTTTAAAGGTAGTCGCCGGCAAACGTTTGATATAACCGCTTTTGGAAAGCGCAATGAAAGTTTCGCCAGTGGGCACTAAATCTTCCTCTTCCATGGAATCAGCTGGCCGGCTAACAATCTGGGTGCGACGAGGGTCGTTGTATTTAGTTTTAATCTCTATTAAGTCGTCCTTAATGATTTTCCAAAGTTTCTTATTATCTTTGAGCACAGCTGTGTATTCGGCTATTAATTTGCGTTGCTCAGCTAATTCATCTTCTATTTTTTGCCTTTCCAGTTTAGGCAGATTTTGCAATTTGATTTCCAAAATAGCATTAGCTTGCAATTCGGAAAAATCAAATTTTTTGATTAAATTTTTAACCGCATCTTCTTTGCTCTCAGAACCTCTGATAATTTTAATAATTTCATCAATATGGTCCAAAGCCTTTTTTAGCCCTTCTAAAATGTGAGCGCGCGCTTTGGCTTTGTCCAAAAGAAAAGCGGTTTTGCGACGCACTACAATTTCGCGATGATTTAAGAATTCTTCTAAAACATTTTTGAGGGGGAGAATTTTGGGTTGCAGCCCATTATCAGTTAAAGCCACAACATTAAAATAGAAAGCCTTTTCTAATTCGGTATAGCGATACAATTTAGCTAAAATTTTTTGAGAAGCAGCTCCCTTCTTTAATTCAATGACAATACGCAAACCATCTTTATCGCTCTCGTCGCGCAAATCTTTAATGTCTTCGATGGTTTTTTCTTCCACTAGGGAAGCGATTTTTTTGATTAGTTCCGCTTTATTTACCAGAAAAGGAATTTCTGTGACAACAATGTGCTCTTCGCTGTTTTTTGTTTCTACTATTTCTGCTTTGGCTCGGGTGATTACTTTTCCCTGGCCAGTGCTATAAGCTTCTACAAGAGCTTTTTTATCATAAATAATGCCTCCGGTAGGAAAATCAGGACCTTTAATATAATTTAACAAATCCTCAGTTACGCAATCAGGATTGTCTATGAGATATAAGAGGGCGTCCACTACTTCGCCCAGATTATGCGGAGGAATCGAAGTGGCCATGCCGACAGCGATACCCAAAGCACCGTTTAAAAGTAAAAAAGGAATCCTCGCGGGAAGGACAGTCGGTTCTTTTTTGGTATTATCGTAGTTGGGAATAAAATCAACAGTGTCTTTATCGATATCCGCCAACATTTCTTCGGCCAAAGCAGAAAGCTTGGCTTCGGTGTAACGCATGGCAGCAGGCGAGTCACCATCAATGGAACCAAAGTTTCCCTGCCCATGGACCATAGGATAACGCAGGGAGAAATCTTGAGCCATGCGCGCCATGGTATCATACACAGCCGTATCGCCATGGGGATGATATTTAGCCAAAACTTCGCCTACGACAGCTGCTGACTTTCTTGTTTTTCCGCCATGCGTGAGGCCGATTTCATTCATAGCATAAAGAATACGGCGTTGAACGGGTTTCAGACCGTCTCTCACATCGGGCAGAGCCCTAGCTACAATGACAGACATAGCATAACTCAAATAGGAACTGCTAATTTCTTCGGAGATATTTTTCTTAATGATATTTTTGTCCAAACTTTCTGGGACTAGTCCATTATCTTTATCCATGAAATGCGCTTTAATAATTTACCGATTTATAAAACCCAAACAGATGATAAAATTTATGCCCCCTGCCGATATTTACAACTCTGGCTCCAATATATAGAGCAGAGTCTCGGGGGGGAGATTAGACTTTTTAATAGTTATTTTCTTGTCAGTTAAAGCCGGCTGTTTGCCATAAGCCTTAAGGAATTTTTCTAAAGGATCAAGATTATTCTTAAAACCAGGCAGCGCATAATTGATAGGAATAACAATCTTGGGCTCCAGGTCATTGATAGCAGCAATCGCCTCGGTTTCATTTAGGCTATCGCCATCACCCACGGGCACAAGCAAAACATCAATAGCGCCAATTTTATCTAACATTTCTGGGGTCAATTTTCCTTCTGGTAGGAATCCCAAATACGCTATATTCACGTCTTCTCCCCGAAGAACAAAAATATTGCCGTTTTTAGAAGCGGCACCGGTGCTATTGGGCTGATTCATGGAAAAGCCTAAAATAAAAACATCATTTTTCTCTATTTCACCATCCCCCGCTAAAATAAACTGGCTGCTGTCAGCATTTTTTACATAAGGATTAGCAGCCATGTCTTCTAATCTGGATAAGACAGCCAAATCGAATTTAAAACGCGGCGGTCTAACCCCCGTTTCAGCTTCTATAAAAGGATTGATTGCAACTGAAAGGTTTTTATATTCCAAACGTACAAAACCGCTCCCCAGCCAACTAATATTCATAGACTGTATTTTTCAATTTACAATTTACAATTTACAAAAAAATACCCTAGTAACACTTTCTATTTTTCTCAGAAAAAAGGCTCTTAAACATATATGAAGACTCATTCACACCCTGTAATTTTAACACAAAAAGCAGCTTCTCACAAGAAAGAAAAACTGCTTTTATTTTTAAAGTTTAGAAATTTAGAATATGTTGGGATAGTCCATGAGAAGGGCTTTTTTTACTGTTAGCATGGTTTTTTGCGCTTCTTTTTGGGCAGCAGTAGTTCCATCCTGAAGAGCTTTCTGCACCACTGTTTTATCTTTAAGCAATTGAAGGTATCTTTCTCTGTAAGGGGCTAAATACTCCACTAAAGCCTTGCCCAATGATTCTTTGAACTGGCTATAATTCTGCCCGATGAATTCTTTTTCTATCGCTTTAGGGTTTACCCCTTTGACCAGGCTATAAATATTAATGAGGTTGCTAATGCCTGGTCTGCTTTCGGGAGCATACCTAATATCCGCCTGCGAATCAGTTTTGGCTTTTTTTATTTTAGCCATAATAGTCTCGGGGGTATCGAAAATATAGATAGCGTTATCAAGGCTTTTAGACATTTTTTGTTCGCCGTCTAAACCTAAAATACGGGCGCCAGGGGTAATAATCGGCTTGGGAATATTGAAGACTTTGCCATAATGTTTGTTAAAAAATTCAGCCACTTCTTTTGTTTGTTCCAAATGCGGCAATTGGTCTTCGCCTACTGGCACGGCATTGGCATTAAAAAGAAGAATGTCAGCTGCTTGGAAAACAGGATAGGAGAAAAGACCAAGAGACATTTGGTTTTCCCCCGTAAAACCTTGGGAAACTGCGGCTCTGAATTCTGCTTTGGTGGTAGGATTTCTGCCCAATCGGCCAATATTAACCATCATGGAAAAGAGAGAAAACAGTTCCGCTTCTTCAGGAATCTGAGACTGGATAAAAATGTGACTTTTAACAGGGTCTATACCCAAGGCCAAATAGGTGCGCGCCGCTTCTAAAATATTCTCTTCCAATTCTTTAGTAGACAGCCTATCTGTAATGGCTTGATAATCGGCAATAATAAAGAAACATTCAGCCCCTTCCTCTTGCAAGCGCAAACGCTCTTGAAGGGAACCGAATAAATGGCCTAAGTGAAATTTCCCCGTGGGCCTATCCCCCGTGAGAATACGTATATTTTTACCGGCAGCAACTTGAGCTGACATAGATTACTTTTTTATAAAATCTTTATAGATTTGGCTGGCAACTGGCTTATTTTTCCCATAATATTTACTGCCCAATTTTTTATCGCCATAACCGCGTTCACATTCGCTCGACATGGTCATGAAAGACATCTGGGCAATTTTCATGCCGGGATAAAGTTTTATAGGGAGATTGTTAACATTGTGAAATTCTAAAGTTAGGGTGGTGCTGTTACCGGGGTCAAGATAACCGCCAGTTACATGAACTAAAAGACCTAAGCGAGCTAGGGAGCTTTTACCTTCCAACCTACCGGCGATGGTTTTATCCACAGAAACTGTTTCCAGGGTGTTGCCTAAAATAAATTCATTGGGATGGATTACTATATAACCATCTTTTTTCACGTCCACCATCTCCATAAGGTCGTCCAACGGCTCTTTCACGTCTATGAAGGTATGCTTGCCATTTTTAAAAAACAAAAATTTAGAATCTAAGTGCAAGTCAACGCTAGCCGGTTGAATAGAGTTTGGCAGTAACGGTTTAACATCAATATGACCCTCTCGCATGGATTTTTTTATGTCTCTGTCGGATAAAATCATAAATAAATATTTTAATAATTAGGCTCATTCTATCATAAAGTAAGGCAAAACAAAAAAGGCTATTCGCAAGAATAGCCCTTCATTTTTTATTATTATTTTATTCTGTTTGGGAATTAGTGGTTTTAACCACGCAGATTCCATTTTCTGCCAGGCATTCCGTGCCGGCAGTTGGCATTACGTCAGCGCAAATAATTTTGCGCGCATTATTAGTTTTCCAATTGACACAGCTATTACCGCACCAACCGCACATAGGACCGCTTACCACAGGGACCTTGGTGGGCAAGGGCTTAAGAACATAAATATATCCAGCCGTGGGCAAAAATTTGTCTCTGTAGGCCAATAATAGTGAGAGCAAAACCACTAGTACAATCGCTACGACTAACCAAATAATTTTTGTTTTCTTCATGGCGCAATTTTATTTTACTATCTCTCCCTATAAGTATAGATGGTTATTGGCCAATGTCAAAACTTAATTTAGTCCGCGTTTTATTCTTTGGATGGTAAAAGTTTTTGGATGCAAGGCAGTTTTTAGGTATCTTACCCCTTTTTCCGGAGTAGTATGACTGCCACAGGTATAAACATCTAAAGCAGCAAAACTATATTCAGGATAAGTGTGAATGGAAATATGCGATTCTGCCAACAATAAAACGGCTGTTAAGCCGTGGGGACTGAATTTATGAACCTTAGACCCTAATATCTGACTATGTGTTTTTTCTGCAGCCGTTACTAGAATAGCTAAAATCCTTTCCTTATCATCTAAGAGCTCCTCATTAACACCCCAAAAATCCATTAAAAAGTGAGTGCCAACTGTTTTATACATCTAAATAGTTTAAAGCATAAATGCTTCTATTAAATTAATTTTACCTTCATTACTTTTATGCGTCTTCTGCCCTACTCAAAAACCATCCCTTTACCCTTTCCCTATAAATGGGGTTAACAGCTGTATGAGCTTGCCCATATTCCTTCATTAAATCGTCAGAAATGTTATCAAAAACTTCTGGTGAAAAATGGTAACTGCCTTTTAAAAAATATTCATACCATTTAGCTTCGCCTTTTTTCTTGTAATAGGCGCGCGCCAAGATATTCAGGTTGGTCATTATCGACCCGTGGAGAGCCCTAAGTGCTTGGTCGAGGCTAGTGCGAGCTTCGGCCTGAGAACGTAAGTCGCCATCTTCTTCGTCAGTCAGACACTCTGACTGTAAACACGCGGCTTTCGCATAATATAAAGTGATGTCATCTTTAGTTTCCCCCCAAATGGTATTAAGGAAACTATTATCTAAACTGCCTATGATACTGTCCATTTCTGCCAAAGGCAAATCTGGGGTATATTCAAATTTCAAATTTAATTTAAGCTTATTCCCCTTAGCGTCAGCTGTAGAGGTATCCCTTGAGTCTATATCATGATGCAAAGCGTCAGCTGCCGGAGAAAGACCGTCTTCCCAATTTTGATCGTTATCGTCGATGGATTCAAACATAAGAGAGAATTTAATACAGTATTTTAACAAACTGGCTATATTTGTAAAGAATTAGCCGCACAAAATTTCTCACAAATAAAATTCCTATATATGTTTTAAAGGTATTTATATTTATGAGGCGGGGATTTTGAGCAGCCTTAAAATTTTAGCAGCATCATTTCCCTCAACTGGGGTTGGCTGGCAGTAATCATTGATGAGATAAGGCAGAAATTCTACGCTCTTGATACCAGCCTTGGTCAAAATAAATCTAGCCATCACTCCCTGCCTCGTCGGCAAGGAAAACATTTGGTCAAAAATAAAATTGCCCAATCCGTAAACAATATATTTATTCTGATATTTTTCTATTGATTGCACTACATGCGCATGACTGCCAATAACTAAATCGGCGCCATTATCAATAGCTAAATGGGCAAAATTTACTTGTCGCGCCGTGGGAACAGTCTCATATTCTTCCCCAGAATGCATATAGACAACGACTACATCAGCGTTTTCTTTGGCCATGGCAATATCATTTTTTAAACGGCTGTTATCCATTAAGGCCACTCCATAATGGTCTTCGGTGGCCGCATATCCCAATTGCGCAGTCATAGGGTCGCTATAAGCCAGAAAAGCAATTTTAATTCCCTTAACGTTAACTATGGTTGCCCTATAAGCATCTTCGCCTTGTCCCGCTCCCACTGTATGAATGTTCTGATAACCTAATTTAGTGAGAGTGCTTTTAATACCCTCTTCTCCAAAATTAGGAATGTGGTTATTAGCTAAGGAAAGAATGCCAATATTATTATCAGCGAGAACAGACACTAAATTGGGGTCTATCCTAAAAACCATCTCGCCGTTGGCTATGGTTCGCCCTTCAATTATTGGTCCTTCTAAATTTCCAAAAACTAAGTCGCTTTTCCATAAGAGGTCTTTCATCTTGGCGAAGGGATATTCAGAATTATTTTTGCTAATTTTATAAGCTACGCCTCGGGAAAGCATAATATCGCCTATTGTTAAGAGAGAAACTTCTTGCGGCTCAGTAGTAGTGGTAGTAGAAGGCTTGTCAGAAAGAACAAAAAAATTACGAGGGGTATTGAAATAACTCCAAAAAACAAAAAAGGAAAATATAATTATTCCCGTTATGA
>DAONGQ010000010.1 GCA_035404205.1 Candidatus Paceibacterota bacterium
GCACCCCATGCATGCGCGCTAGCCACTACGCTACAGCCCGTAAAAACAAAGCCCTCAAATGGCTTTATTTTGTTTTGGTGTTCTTTTTTATTTTTGTTTGCGCGGCTGCCTTTCTAACAACCGGTTTTTTTGCGGCTACAAATTTAGTAATATCAATTTTCCCTTGGGCGATATCTCGTTTACAGCTAGTACAAACTAGGACGCTTTTATGCCCTTTGACAGAAACAGACTGCAAGTTGGGAAATTTCCTAAATTTCTCTGAAGGATTGTAATGACCGCGCAGAAGATTTCTTTTCCTTTCCATGTGGCTAGTTTTGCCACAAACAACACATGTTCTCATAAAATAATTTCTTAATTAATGGAGTTAGATTAACATATCGATTTAGTTTTTACAAGACGAAAGAAATAGGGTAGAATGATGGAGTGAGATAAAAATCTGCAGCTATTAATTTCAAATTAAATTAAAATTTTCTGTTAGCAGCTAGGATATAAAAATTAGCTAGTCCGTTTAATTTGAAGAATCAATAGTAACAAGTTATATTATTTTTCATGACCTCAATTTTTGCGATTATTATCGAAATCTTTGTTTTTGCTTATTCTATTATTATTCATGAAATTTCTCATGGATATGCCGCTTTAAAAAAGGGTGATAGGACGGCTTGGGCTTCAGGGAGGTTAACCCTGAACCCTCTTTCTCACATTGATCCCATGGGGTCAATCTTGCTACCTTTAACTTTATTCCTTTTGACTCGCGGTCAATTTGTTTTTGGTTGGGCTAAGCCGGTGCCCATTAATCCTTATAATTTTAATAATCCCAAGAAGGATGAAGCCTTCGTTTCTTTGGCTGGACCTCTTAGTAATTTGATTTTGGCTATCTTCCTAGGGACTATTTTGCGTTTTTGGCCCAGTCTAGCAATAGCGGATTTTCTCGGTTTAGCGGTTAGGCTTAATCTTAGCTTGGCTGTTTTTAATCTTCTCCCCATTTATCCACTAGACGGTTCACATATCTTCTTCTATTTCTTTCCTGGCACCGAAGAATTCTTAACTCGTTATGGTTATATAATTCTTCTAATTCTAATGATAGGCGGTTTGAATTTTTTAAGTCCCATTATTGACTTTTTATTCCATCTTGCCACCGGGATTTGAACGCTATTTCATTGACAGAAAGGCATTTTTTTGGTAGATTAATGGCGTTAAGTTTGTCCTAGTAAGCGGTAAAACTGTCCTAGTGACAGTTTTTATCTCGTGTTAATACAAATTTTTAATTAATTTTAATTTTTTTATCGTGCCCACTCTCAGTCAATTAGTTAGAAAAGGCAGAAAGTCTAATGCCAAAAAAAGCAAAACAGTTGCTTTGGCCAAGAATTTTAATGTCCTTAAAAATAGACCGGTGAAAATTGAGTCTCCCTTTAAAAGAGGAGTCTGCCTTAAGGTTTTTACTACTACACCCAAGAAACCAAACTCTGCGCTTAGAAAAGTTGCTAGGGTAAAGCTTTCAAATGGGATGGAAGTGACTGCTTACATTCCTGGTGAAGGACACAACCTCCAAGAGCATTCTGTAGTGTTATTAAGGGGCGGGAGGGTTAAGGATTTACCAGGTGTTCGTTACCATATCGTGAGAGGACTTTATGATACTGCTGGAGTAGATAAACGTCGTCAGCAGAGAAGCAAATATGGTCGCAAGAAGCCTGCCGAGAAGAAATAGTTTTCTCATTTGTAAATTGAAATTTTGTAAATTGCCGATATATGCGTACACCCATTAAACATAACAAGCATTTAGAACCAGACGTCAAATATAATGACGTGGAAGTGTCTAAACTTATCAATTATGTGATGAAAAATGGCGAAAAGAGTATTGCCACCAAGTTAGTTTATGCCGCCTTTGATATCATTAAAGAAGAAACAAAGCAAGATCCTATGGAAGTTTTTAAGCTCGCTATGGCTAATGTGGAGCCTGCCTTAGAAATCAAGACCCAAAGAATCGGAGGCGCTAATTATCAAATTCCTTTTCCTGTTAGACCAGAACGCAAGATTGCTTTGGCTTTTCGTTGGATTTTAGAAGCTAGTAGGAGTAAGAAAGGGCAGCCTATGGCTCAAAAACTAGCGGCTGAAATTATAGCAGCCTCCAAGGAAGAAGGAAATGCTGTGAGAAAAAAGAATGATACCCAAAGAATGGCTGAGGCTAACCGCGCTTTTGCCCACTTTGCTCAATAAGCCCTAAAAACCGCTAGAGCGCTTTTGCTAAACCCTCAGCGGTTTTAATTAGTTTATATCTTAAATTAGTTTATATTTTATATTTGTTTTTATGCCTCGAGAATATCCAATTGAAAAAACTAGAAATATTGGCATTATTGCCCATATTGATGCCGGTAAAACTACTACTACAGAAAGAATCTTATTCTATACTGGTCTTTCTCATAAAATAGGTAACATTGACGATGGTAATACCACTACCGACTGGATGGTACAGGAAAGAGAAAGAGGTATCACCATTACTTCGGCGGCCGTCACCTGCTATTGGACCCCTTCTGATATGCCGAAAGAGCAGGCGAATAAATGTAAAATTAATATCATTGATACTCCGGGACATATTGATTTTACCGCTGAAGTGCAACGTTCCCTTCGTGTCCTTGATGGAGCCGTGGTTGTGTTTGATGGCGTTGCCGGCGTGGAGCCTCAATCCGAAACTGTCTGGCACCAGGCAGATAAATACAACGTCCCTCGTATTTGTTTTATAAACAAGATGGATAGAATGGGCGCCAATTATGTTTTTGATTATAATTCTATTCTGGAACGACTTTCCAAAAAAGCTATTCTTTTTAATTTTCCTATAGGGGCAGAAGATAAACTCGAGGGGGTGATTGATTTGCTTACCATGAAGGCTGTCTATTTTAAAGGAGAGAAAGGTGAGATTATAGAATATGGCGAAATTCCTGCAGAGCTCAAAGCCGATGCCGATAAATGGCGCGCTCGTTTAGTGGAAATGGTGGCTAGCGAAGATGATACCTTGCTTGAGAAATACTTAGATGGTAAAGAAATCAGCGTTGACGAGCTTAAAGTAGCTACTCGTAAAGCCACTATTGCCTGCAAAATTAATCCCGTTTTCTGCGGTTCCTCTTTCAGAAATAAAGGAGTCCAGCCTGTTTTAGACGCAGTCGTGGAATATTTACCCTCTCCTCTAGACTTACCGGCTATTGTTGGATTTGATCCCAAGACTGGAGCTGAATTAAAAAGAGAACCGGATGACAAGGAACCATTTAGCGCCCTTGCTTTCAAAATTGTTACTGACCCTTATGTTGGCACTTTGACTTTTTTTAGAGTTTATTCTGGCTCTTTTCAAAAGGGGAACTATCTTTTGAATGCCAGCAAAGGGGAAAAAGAAAGAATAAGTCGCATTATGCGAATGTACTCGAACGAAAGAATAGAAATGGATGATGTCTATGCTGGAGATATTGCTGCTACAGTGGGCCTGAAAAATACCTTAACTGGAGACACCTTGTGCGACCCCGACCACCCGATTGTCCTGGAAAATATTCCTTTCCCTGAGCCTGTTATTTCCTTAAAGATAGAACCTAAGACTAAGGACGATTCTGTGAAAATGGGTCTGGCGCTGAAAAAATTATCAGATGAAGACCCTACTTTTAAAATTCATACCGATCCCGATACTTTAGAAACTATTATTTCTGGTATGGGGGAGCTGCATCTTGATATTATTGTTGACCGTTTAAGGAGAGAGTTTAACGTTGAAGTTAATACTGGGAAACCTCAAGTAGCCTACAAAGAAGCCATTAAGGGCACTGCTGAAGCTGAGGGTAAGTACATTAAACAATCCGGTGGTAAAGGTCAGTATGGACATGTGTGGCTTAAGATTGAGCCCTTGGCCGACAAAGACTTCGAGTTTATTAATGCTATTAAGGGCGGTGTTATTCCTCAGGAGTTTATCCCCGCGGTTAAGAAAGGTGTTATTGAAACCCTAGACAGGGGCATTTTGGCCGGCTATCCTGTAAAGAATATTCAAGTTACCCTTTATGATGGTTCTTACCATGAAGTAGATTCCTCTGAAATGGCTTTCAAAATTGCCGCTTCTATGGCCTTGCAGGAAGGTTTCAAGAGAGCGCAGCCCATTATTCTTGAACCTATTATGAAGGTAGAAATAATCATTCCCGAGAAATTCTTAGGTGATGTCATTGGCGATATTAACTCTCGCCGCGGGCATATTGACAACATAGGGGATAGGAGCATGATGAAAATCATAGATGCTAAAGTACCCTTATCAGAAATGTTCGGTTATACTACACAATTACGCTCTATGACTGAAGGCCGCGGTTCTAGCAACTTAGAGTTTTCTCATTATGAGGAAGCGCCAAGAAACATTGCCGAAACCATCATCAACGGAAGGGCAGCCATTAGGGCTGAACGTAAAGAAGCCTAGAAAGAGGATAAAAAGTGCTTAAAATTGTCCATTTCTGTTGACAGAGAAGAAATTTTGAGTTAATATACCTAAGCATAGCGTGCAATTTTTTATAGTGAAAAACTAATTATTAATTAACTAATTAATTAAAAAATATTATGGCAGAAAAAGCAAAATACGAAAGAAGCAAGCCGCATTTAAACATCGGCACTATTGGTCATATTGACCATGGGAAAACCACTTTAACCGCTGCTATCATCCACGCCCTTTTCTTAAAGGGTTTGGTTAGTCATGATTCAGCTGTCAACGATATTGATAAGGCTCCCGAAGAAAAGGCTCGTGGAATTACTATTAATATTCACCATTCTGAATACCAAACAGAAAAGAGACATTATGCCCATATTGATGCCCCCGGTCATGCTGATTATATTAAAAATATGATCACTGGCGCTGCCCAGATGGATGGGGCTATTTTGGTTGTTTCTGCTGCCGATGGACCCATGCCCCAAACTCGTGAGCATATATTGCTTGCTCGCCAAGTAGGCGTTCCCTATATTGTGGTCTTCTTAAACAAGGTTGATATGGTTGATGACCCAGAACTTATTGATTTGGTAGAGGCCGAAGTGAGAGAGCTTCTCAACAAATACCAATTTCCTGGTAAAGACATCCCTGTCATTAGGGGCTCTGCTACAGAGGCCTTGAAAGCTACTTCTGCTGACGATCCTCGACTTGAGCCTATCTACAAATTATTAGATACTGTTGATACTTACTTTCCAGAGCCAGTTAGGGATACAGATAAACCCTTCTTACTTCCTATTGAAGATATCTTCACTATTGAAGGTCGGGGTACAGTTGTAACTGGCAGGGTTCAAAGAGGTGCCTTAAAAATCAATGATGAAGTAGAGATGGTGGGTATTCTTCCTACTGTTAAGACTGTCGCCACCGGCATTGAAACTTTCAATAAATCCATGGACGAGGCTGATTGCGGGGATAACGTTGGCGTTCTTTTGAGGGGTATTAAGAAAGAAGATGTAAGGCGTGGTCAAGTTTTAGCCAAACCAGGTTCCATCACACCTCATACTGAATTCGAAGCTAATGTTTTAATTCTTACCAAAGAAGAAGGTGGTCGTCATACTCCTTTCTTTAAGGGTTATAAGCCGCAGTTCTTCTTAGGTACAGCTGATGTTACTGGAGAAGTAATCTTACCAGAAGGTGTAGAAATGGTGATGCCTGGCGATAATATTCTTATGACTGTTCATTTGATTGTTCCTGTCGCCCTTGACGAAACCCAAAGATTTTCTATAAGAGAGGGTGGCAAAACCGTTGGTGCTGGTGTTATCTCTAAGATTATTAAATAGGAGAAAGCTAAACGCTTGGTTTAAAATGCCAAGCGTTTAGTGGTGCTGAGCTTTTTACAAATTAAGTTAACCTAAAGTATCAGTTTAACATGCAAACTTCAAATCAGTCGAAAATCAGGATTCGCATCAGAGCCTATGATCACAAATTAATCGATAGTTCTGCTAAGCAAATTATTGATACTGTCTTACGCAATGGCGGAGAAGTAAGCGGGCCTATTCCCTTACCCACAGAAATTCATCACTATACAGTTAATCGCTCCACTTTTGTAAAGAAGAATGCTCGTGAACAGTTTGAGATTAGAGTACATAAGCGTATCATCGATATTTTAAATGCTAATCCCAAAACCATTGAATCTTTAGGCGACCTTAATTTACCCAGCGGTGTCGATATTGAAATAAAAATGTAATTGTCGTTAGAGAGCGTTGTTTCACATTTAAATATTAGTCTGTCCTCAGACTCATCCCATTTACGGGTTGGAAGTGAGGTACTCATCCGTTAAAATCCGGGTCAGTATCGACCCGGTTTTTAAATGGCAAAAATCTTTTCCCCCTCGTCAATTAACGGGTTAAAATAAGCTTACTTAAATCTTTATGAAATCTGCTCACGAAAAAATTAAATTTATGTTAGGTCGCAAGGTTGGTATGACCCAGATTTTAGTGGACCAGAAAATTATTCCTGTCACCGTTGTGGAAGCCGGTCCTTTAACTGTTACCCAAGTAAAAACTGTAGAAAAGGATGGTTATCAAGGAGTTCAATTCGGTTTTGGCAACAAAAAGCATATTAACAAAGCACAATTAGGACATTTTAAAGACTTGGGCAAGTTTGCTTATCTAAGAGAAGTTTCCTTGGATGAAAATACTACTTTAGAAGGGTTAGAAGAAATGACTGTAGGCAAAACCCTGGATGCCTCTATTTTCAAAAACAATGATTTAGTCAAAGTTACCGGTATTAGCAAGGGACGTGGCTTTCAAGGCGTGGTTAAGCGCCATGGTTTTAAAGGCATTCGTAAAACCCATGGAACCAAACATGGCTGGCGCGCTCCCGGATCTATAGGCTCTACCGATGCGCAGCATGTATTCAAAGGCAGGAAAATGGCTGGACGCATGGGGGCTGATAAGGTTTCCGTTAAAAACCTTAAGGTAGTTAAAATTGAGCCAGAAGAAAACTTGCTTTATATCAAGGGCGCGATTCCTGGAACGAAAGATAGATTGGTATGTATCCTTGGTTCTAATTTAGCTAAATAACGAGTTATTTTTATGGAAAAGACTAAATTATACAATAAAGAGGGAAAAGAAAACGGGTTCATTGAATTGCCAGCTTTTTTTGCTACTCCTTACAATGGAGATTTGATTGCTCAGGTGATGAATGTTTTATCTAACCAAAATCGTAAATTAAGCGCTCATGCCAAGGGGCGCGGAGAAGTTTCCGGTGGTGGCAAAAAACCTTGGAAACAAAAAGGCACCGGTCGTGCTAGACACGGTTCTACTCGTTCTCCTCTTTGGGTAGGGGGTGGTGTTACTTTTGGTCCAGATAAAAAACGCAATTACGATTTGAAAATAAATAAGAAAATGAAGGCCAAGGCTTTGAAATCTGTATTAAGCCAAAAGCTTAAGGACAAAGAAATTATTTTCGTCGATACTTTAGACACAGAGAATTTAAAAACTAAAGTTATTGCTACTTCTGTGGATGCTCTTTTAACTGCTGAAAATTTAAGAAAAACTCTAAGACCGTCCACCTTAGTTGCTTTATCTAAGACAGAAAAGAATATTATTCGTGCCGGTCGTAACATTAAAAATGCTTATTTTGACATTGCTTCCAACCTATCTTTATTGCCGGTCTTAAATCATAAGGTTATTATTTTGACTAAAGCTGGTCTCGAAGACCTCAAAACAGTTCTCAAAGATTAATTCACTACCATGCCTTTATTTAAAAAAAACACTGTCAGTAAAAATTTAAAGGAAGCGAGTAAGAAAACTCCAGTAATTGCGGATCATTCTTTCTCAGTCCTCAAGGGTTTAAGATTGACTGAAAAAGCGACTGCTCTGCAGGGGCAGAATCAATATATTTTTGAAATTAACAAATGCGCTACTAAGGCCGAAATTAAAAAAGCTATCGAAAAAGAATATAAAGTTACCGTGTCTCGCGTTAATACCATTAATTCGCCTGCCAAGCCGAAACATTTCGGCCGGCATGTTCATAAAAAAAATGGTGTGGCTAAAGCCATGGTTACTATTAAAGAGGGGCAGAAAATTGAAACAGGCATCTAGTCACAAGTTAAATCAGTGTAATAAGTATTGGTAATTTAATAATAAATTAAGATATTAAGTATCTATGAAACGCCGCAAGCCATCAACTTTTTCTCAACGCTTCCACGATGTGGTTGATTTTAGCGTTCTGACAGCTTCTAAACCCAAGAAAAGCCTCACTATCGGAAAGCGCAGCACGGCCGGAAGAAATAGCCAAGGGAGATTAACTTCCCGCCATATGGGTGGGGGACATAAAAAACAATATCGCGTGATTAATTTTGCCCAAGAAAAATTAATGATACCGGGTAAAGTTTCTGCTATTGAGTATGATCCTAACCGTTCTTGTTTTATCGCCTTAATTTCTTATAAAGATGGTGCTTGGGGATATGTTTTGGCTCCAGATGGCCTAAAAGTAGGCGAAGAAATAATTTGCGCCGAGAGTGCTCCTTTAAAATTAGGCAATCGTTTGCAACTTAAAAATATTCCTGCTGGACAATTTATTCATAATGTAGAAGTTCGTCCTTTTGAAGGAGGTAAATTAGCCAGAGGGGCGGGCAACTACCTGCAGGTGGTTTCCCAAGAGGATAAGTATACAGATGTTAAAATGCCCTCTGGAGAGATTCGCAAGCTTTTAAATAATTGTTTTGCTTCTATTGGGCAGCTGTCTAATATAGAGCATCAAATGATGCAACTTGGTAAGGCCGGACGTTCTCGCTGGATGGGCATTAGGCCAGAAGTGCGTGGCAAGGTTATGAATGCTAAGGACCACCCTTATGGTGGCGGTGAAGGTCGTAATCAAAGAGGGACTAAGCGTCCCAAGACCAAATGGGGTAAAGTTACCGGTGGCCATAAAACCCGTAGGCCCAATAAATATTCTAACCGGCTCATACTTAGCCGTCGCCCCTCTCGCAAAAAGAATAAATAGTAAAATTTAGTTATTAAAATACAAATTTCTTATGTCTCGTAGCTTAAAAAAGGGTCCTTTCATTCCAGATAGACTATTACAAAAAGTAGCCAAACTAAAGGTGGGGGATAAAACACCCGTAAAAACTTGGTCTCGAGATGCCGTTATCTCTCCCGAAATGGTCGGTTTTGTCATGGGAGTACACAATGGTAGAACTTTCGTAAATGTTGACATTCGCGAAGAGATGGTAGGACACCGCTTGGGAGAATTTTCTCCTACCAAAAAATTCGTCAAGCATGGTGGTAAAATGCAGAGAGAGCTTGAAGCTTCCGCCGCCGCCGCTAACAAGGCTCCTGCTGCTGCCACAACCGCTCCTAAAAAGAAATAATTATTATTAAGACGACTATAGATTTCAAAAATATGGAAGTTATTGCCAAGTTAAACAATCTAAATATTGCCCCTCGAAAGGTCCGTTTAATTACGGCCACTATTAAGGGTCAAAATACAAAAGCAGCTCTCAATACTTTGCAATTTTTACCGAATCGTTCTGCTCGCCCTATTAAAAAACTATTAGAATCAGCCATTGCTAATGCTACTCATAATTTTAATCTTAGCGCTGATAATCTAAAAATTGGTGTTATTAAAGTGGATGGCGGTAGGGTGGGGAAAAAATTCTTCCCCAGAGCTCAGGGGAGCGCGACCACTTTGCTTAGCCGCACTTCTAATATCACTATTGTTTTAAGAGAGATTACACCTGGAGTTAAAGCCGTTGCTGAAGTGGCTGATAAGACTAAAACTACCAAAGCGGCTGGTGAGAAAAAAGGCAATGACAATAAATCATTGACCAAAATGGCTGCGAAACCAATTGCTCAGAATAAAAACTTCAATATCGCTCCCAAGAAAGCAAAGGTTTTTAACCGTAAAGCAATTTAAATTATTCACTCCTATAAGTTTATTTTATTTGTATGGCTCAAAAAATTAATCCACAAGGCTTAAGAATTGGTATCAATAAAAACTGGACATCGCGCTGGTTTGATTGGAATAATTATGCCCAAAACCTGGAGGGAGACTATCTTATTAGAAAACTTATCCTCCAGAAACTCAAGGATAGCAAGATAGAATCTATTGAAATAGAACGCAGTACCCATGCGATAAAAATTACTATTCATTGCGCCCGACCGGGCCTGATTATTGGCCGCGGTGGCACGGGCATTGATACTTTACGGAAGGAAATCGATGAAACTGTCAGAAAATCATATTCTTTATATGCTCATCGCAAGTCGTCTGCTAAGAAAAACTTGTTAGCCGATCTTAAGAAAATACAATACCCCAAAGTGAATCTTAGTATCGAAGAGGTTCCTCAAGTAGAGACTTCGGCAGCCATAGTAGCGCAAAATGTAGCAGAAGAGTTAGAAAGAAGGATTCCTTTTAGAAGAGTGATTAAACAAGCTCTAGCCAAGATAGTGCAACACAAGGAAGTTTTGGGCGCAAAAATTACTGTTAGCGGTCGTTTAAATGGAGCAGAAATTGCTCGCGATGAAACCGTAAAAGAGGGGCGCCTACCATTGAATACGTTAAGGGCCAATATTGATTTTGCTATGGCCAGGGCTCATTGTACTTATGGCACTATCGGTATTAAGGTTTGGATATATAAAGGGGATATTTTTGACAATAAAAAGCAACCAAAAGCTTAAATTCTGAATAAAATTTAGTATGCTTATACCTAAAAAAGTCAAACATAGAAAGTGGAATAAGGGCCGCGCTCGGGGCAGAATTAATGATTCTCGCGGTAATTCTATTTCCTTCGGTACTTATGCTCTAGCAGCTTCTGAGCCTGCTTGGGTGAAAACAAATCAGATAGAATCTGCTCGGAGAGCTATCATCAGGCTCCTAGGCAAGACTGGCAAGCTTTGGATCAGAGTGGTGACTGACAAGCCAGTAACTAAAAAGCCGCCCGAAGTTACTTTGGGTATGGGGAAAGGTAATGTAGAATATTATGTTACGGTTGTTAAACCTGGTCGGATTATTTTTGAACTTGATGGCGTGACAGAGACCACTGCCAGAGAAGCTTTCCGTTTAGCTGCCAGCAAACTACCTATGAAAACTAAATTCATCATTAACAAGTAGTTGTATATATTATGATTAAAAAAGAAGATTTTACTCTTAAAACAGCTACAGAGATCAATGCTCTTTTAGCAGAAAAACGCCAAAAGCTTTATAAAAATTTGCTCGATAAACGTTTAGGTAAATTAAAGAATACTAATGATTTAAGGATTCTCCGCCGCGATATTGCCAGACTGCTCACTGCTTCTAATAACCAACTTAAAAAGTAGCCATTAATTATTTTGTAATTTCATTGTTATTTTATGCCATCACAAGAAATAAAAAAAGCACATAAAGCCTCTCTTCGTACTATTGAGGGGACGATTATCTCCGATAAAATGCAGAAAACAGTCGTAGTTGAAGTCACTACGCTAAAGAAACACCCCTTGTATCGCAAATACATCAAAACGCATAAACATTTTAAAGCAGATAATCCCGACAATCTCTACAAAATAGGCGATCAAGTTGTTTTAGGAGCCGTTAGTAAGCCTATTTCTCATGACAAGCGTTGGTCTGTTATTAAAAAAGTTAATTAGAAAAATTCCTACATTTTTAAATTTAAGTATGATTCAACTAAGAACAATGTTAAAAGTCATCGATAACAGTGGGGCTAAA
>DAONGQ010000011.1 GCA_035404205.1 Candidatus Paceibacterota bacterium
CGGCAATAATGCCGGCGTTTTTAATATATGTTTCACGTGAAACACTGGTGTGAAACATGTTTCACAGTGTTGACAGAGAATAGAAATACGTTATACTACTTTTCGGATAAATTATTCTAATGACAAAAACTACAAAGACGAGGGGGGATAGCAAGCCTGGCGGGAACCACAAATTGGAGAACCTTTTTATCAGCAATATAGCGGAAGTTTATTATAAGGCATATTACAATTTGCCAGATGACGAGAGAAAAACCCATATTAATTACGACCTTATAGAAGCCGAAAGGGCTCTGGTTTGTCTAGGCGATAATAAGGCGGTGGTAGTTTCTACCAAACCGTCTCAAGAATATATAGACGACCTGCGCCAAAGGATTGGCTATAAAAATTTAGTGGTTTTGGCGCCCAAACGCCCTACAGAAAGGCTGAGCGCTGACATTATAGAAGAATCAGGGCTGCTAAAAAAAATAGTCCAAATTATTAAAGACAATCCTGGTATTCATTTAGTGCCTTACTATCCCACGGAGGAATTTTTTGATTTATTGTCCCTTCTTCGCCAAAAGAATTTGCAATTTGATACTCCCGAAACTGTTTACAGGGAAAACCGCTTTATTCACCACCATCATAATTGTAAAATTGGCTTTAGGACTATCTGGGATAAAGCTCTGGATTATAATAGTCCTATTAAGATTCCGCAAGGTTTTATTGTCGATGATGTTGAAGAGGCTATTACTGCAGCGCGCTGGTTTTATTACAAAAAAAAGAATTTTATTTTTAAATACAACCGCGGTGCCTCCGGAGTAGGCATAGTTTTTTATAATTACAAAGACTTGCCCCAAGACGAAAAAGCCTTTAAAGAATATCTACTGAGTCGCCATCAAGAGCGAATTTGGTATGAGGAAAATTTTATAGTGGAAGAGGCGATAGACAGGGACAGGAGTTTTTTTGATGGCACTCCCAGCATTGAGTTCAAGATCAATGGCAAAGTTCAATTTTCTTATATCTGTGCTCAGTGGATAAATGCAAAAGGGGGCTTTGATGGTATTTATTTGGGCAAGGAGCTTTTAGATTCTAACAAACTGGCCATTCACGATTTAATAGAAGACGGTGCCCGTTTTGGCGAGGCCCTCAAAGAATTGGGTTATCGAGGCATTTATGACATCGATACTGTTATGGGCAAGAATAAACAGATTTATGCCGTTGAATCTAATATGCGGCGCACGGGTGGTACGCATGTCTATGAACTGGGCAAATATTTATACGGTCCTAACTTTTTAGATAAGGTTTGTCTTACTTCTCGGGAATCACTGCCCATTAAGAAAAATATCAATACCTATGCAAAATTATTTAGTCTAGTGAAGCCACTGCTTTTTGATAAAAAGAAAAAATATGGCATCATTCTTGTTCAGCCCGATGCTGTTGTTATAAATCAATTAGGTTACATCGCTATCGCCCCCGACAAAGACAGTTTGTTTACCCTTAACGAAAATTTAAAAACCTTAGTTAGCGATTAGAATTAAAAAACCACCTTAGACAAAGGTGGTTTTTTAATTAGTTGGTTGTTAGAGCTGCCAATGGGCAATTTTGGAATTGATAGCTTTTGCTTTAGCGCCTTCAAATAAAGTTTGGAATTTGGAGTTTTTGCTATAGGCATAAGCCACTAAGCCAGTGGAAACTAATGCGATGGTTAAAGATATTAAGGCTGCCTGAGTGGGTCCAGTATCTACAGTTTCGGCGCCCAACACAGTTCCCTTGTTATAGGCCACATTGGCGCCGTCGCTTAAAGCCGAAGCATTATCGGCCCTAAACTGAGCAGTGTTAGTAACCGTTGTGCCATAGTTAGCTTTTTGCGCTAACGCTTGGAAAGTAATAGTTTTAGTAGTGCCTTGGCTAAGGTTGCCCAAATACAAGCCAGAGCCAGTTAAGCCATCGGCAACAGATACGCCGTTTACTTTAGTAGTGCCTGGTTGATAAACTAGATAAGCAGGTAAAGAGTCTGTCACGACGACATTATTGGCGCCAGTATAATCATTTATGCCCACAGTGATAACAAATTCTATAATTTCACCACCGGCGGTAGAAATATTGTCAGAATAAACCCTATCTCCGTTGGACAAGTTGCGTCCTGTTTTAGAGAAAGTTACGTTAGAGTTGTAGTAATAATTTCCACCCACGGTAACAATAGCAGTAGCAGAGTTACTGCCATAATTATTAGTGCAAACTAAATAGTAATAATTAGTAGTTTTGGTGGGAGAAACAGTTTCAGAACCATTGTAAGTATTTTTATTGCCGCTCCAGTCGCCGGAAGCTGTACAGTAATTAGCATTAGAAACATACCAAGTTAAAGTAGAATTTTGTCCGCTAGTAATCGATGAAGGATTAGCGGTTAAAGTAACTGTTGGCAACTGGGCATTAACATAAACATTAACGCTATCGTTAGCCTGGTTGTTATTGCCATAACAGGTAATAGAGTAATTGTTATTGTTATTGGTAGGGTAAACAGTTTCTGAACCCGAAGTATTTTTGCTTCCGCTCCAAGCTCCAGAGGCCATACAGTAATTAGCATTATTGGAATACCAATTTAAAGTAGAGGCTTGACCGGCACTCACAGAAGTAGGAGAAGCCGTTATGTCAACAGTTACATTTTGTTGATAGTTATTGACAACAACAGTAGCGCTATCGCTGCTATCACCGGAGTTATTAGCGCAAGTAATGGTAAAAGTGTAAGTGCCAGAGTTGTAAAGGGTGATGCTTTCATTGCCAGAAGAAACATTCTTGGAACCAGTCCAAAGATTATTAGTGCTAGTGGCAGTACACACCGTAGGATTATTGGAAGTATACCAGCTTAAATTAGTAGCACTACCGGCGGTAATGGGCGAAGTAGCGTTTAAAGTTACTACAGGAACTTGGGCAACAGTTCCATTTACTATAATAGTGGCTTGAGAGGTGGCTTGTAATCCATTACTACCGTAGCAGACGATAGTATAAGTAGAGGTATTGGTAGGGTAAACAGTTTCTGAACCCGAAGTATTTTTGCTTCCGCTCCAAGCTCCAGAGGCCATACAGTAATTAGCATTATTGGAATACCAATTTAAAGTAGAGGCTTGGCCATTAGTAATAGTAGAGGGATTGGCGGTAATTGTGACGGTAGGGGCAGGAGTATCTACGCTGGTATCTTTTTGGACAGTCACTACGTTACTAGCGCAAGCGGTATGATTAACATCGCCAGAGCAATTTATAGAATAATTTGCTGAAGAGGATGTTTGAGTAAAATAACCTGTGCCAGAACAAGAACCGGTGCCATTAGCATTAGTAGCGGAAATATATACTTGAGTATCATTTCTTCCCAAATAGCTAGGGCTGGCGGCGGCGGTAACCGTGCAAGGTGTTTTTTCAATAGTAGTATCTTTTTGAACAGTCACGGTATTGGAGCAGGAATTGTGATTAGTATCTCCCTGGCAAGTGACAGTGTAAGCAGTATTCGCGTTGGTTTGAGTAAAATAACCTGTGCCAGAACAAGAACCGGTGCCATTAGCATTAGTAGCGGAAATATATACTTGAGTATCATTTCTTCCCAAATAGCTAGGGCTGGCAGTAGCAGTAAAGGAACAGCCGGTTTTTCCTGCTACAGTATTAATAAATCTTGTATTGGAAACACCAATAGCATTCATCATGTAGGGACTATTGGAGCTCTTGGCATAAACCCAAATCTTGCAATATTTCTGGTTGGGCACAGTCCAATTAATG
Organism: Candidatus Paceibacterota bacterium; assembly: GCA_035404205.1. Taxonomy (NCBI): domain Bacteria; kingdom Bacillati; phylum Minisyncoccota; species Minisyncoccota bacterium. Next base: position 3,745 of record DAONGQ010000011.1, read on the forward strand.
GATTGCACTCCAGCCGGAGTATTGCCAATAGGGAAATTATAAGTAGATATGCTATTAGCGGGGTCATCGGCGTCACTGCAACCAGAATAAACTTCGTAATGGTTTATTTGGTTGATAGCGCCAGAAACATTGGACCAAGAAATGGTGACATTACTTCCCGGGGCAATATAACCTAATCCCTCTTTAGTGTTAGCATTATCTGTATAATTACCAACAGTAATACTGCCAATTTTTACCGTGCAGGGAACTTTGGTGGTAGTACCATTGTAGCAATCGTTGGTGCTAGTGGTTAAAGCATGGGCTTGTAACCCAAAAAGGCCTACAAAAGCGAGGCTTAAGGTTAAAACTAAGAGAATTTTTGTAATAGATTTTCTCATAAATAACATTTAAAGTTAAAGACTGTTTAAAGTTTATACACTATTATATTAACATTGATATTTATTATTGTCAATAGGCAAGAAGTGAATAATTGAAAATGCCCATTTATACCCAATAGCAGTTATTTAAAACCAATTTTTGCTAATACCTTATGCTATAATAAAAAGGCTTGACTTTTATAAATATCTATTATACTATAAAGCATATTAAGTGATTTGTCAATAGAAGCTTAAAAACCCTATTTTTAATTACTTTATTATGTTGTTAAAAGAAATCAGCGCCAAATACATTCGTTTAACAAAGAAATTTCTCTCAGACAAGGCTATTTCAACCTACGTTTTAATTTTCTTATTTACCGGCATTTTTCTTAATCTCAGCTGGTTTTATATTACCCAAACGAAGCTATTTGCCGATATTTCTGGCAACCTCATAGTAGAGATGACCAATCAAACTAGAATTAAGGAGGGCTTAAAACCACTTGCTGTGAACTCAGAACTCACTGCTGCCGCTGCGGCTAAAGCAGCCGACATGATTAAAGGCGGTTATTTTGCTCATTTCAGCCCTACCAACGTTTCCCCTTGGTTTTGGATAAAACAAAATGGTTATAATTACAAATATGCAGGAGAAAATCTCGCTATGAATTTTAGCGAGACGGACCAAGTTATGGACGGTTGGCTAAATTCTCCTTCTCACAAGGCCAATCTTCTCAACGCGCATTATGAAGATATTGGAGTGGCAGTCTTGAGCGGGCAAGTGAATGGCATGAACAGGGTAGTAGTAGTTCAGATGTTTGGCTCTCCTAAATCTGAATCTAGTAGTCTTGTTCCCAAAGCCTCTGCTGCCGAAACCACCACTACTACTAAAATTTCCTCTGCTAAAGTAACTACCACCATTGCTAAGCCGGTACCGACAACCAAAATCATCTCCACAAGCACGACTATTCTTGTGACTACCACCCAGCCTACGCTTGAAGCAACAACTACTGCAGGTCGTATTATCGGTCTAGAAACACCCCCTGAAAATACCCCTTCTTATTTATCAGAAGCGGCCTTAGCCAGTACTCTCAAATTTGGCATAATCCATAAAATTAATGCCACATTAATGGTTGCATTTTGGGCCCTTCTGGGGATGCTAGTTATTGGGATTTTGATGGAAAACTTTAATAACAAACAAAATGCTTTGGCTTTGCTTGGACGTCTGGTAACTATATTGGCTATTGCTTTAGCCTATACTTTTGTTAACCATGGCTTTTTATTTGAAACGCCAGCTATTATGAATATTTAGCATGGGTACACACAATAAGTTCATTGGGTTCAAATATATTTTATATTTTTTTTGCATTTTTTTCATTGGCGCTTTTCTCATCTTAAGCGGGCGTTCATTTTTCAGTTTGGTTGCTTATCAAATAAAAGACGTCTATCATTATTTTTTATTTGAAATCAACCGCCCCGTTAATTTGGCCCTCATTAATCCTAACAACTTAAACTCTTGGCAACTTTATAAAGCCGAGAACCGCGCTACTATTTTAAAAACTTACCTTACTCCATTAGAATCGCTTCCAAAGATGAGCCCTTCATTACCATCAGTCTCAAATCCTATTCAACTCGTGCAAACCTTTCTCCCGGAAATTTTTTCTTTGTCGACCACGTCCACTTCTCGTTTTACTACTAAAACAAGCATAGCCGTTACTACCACTCCCGCGTCTGGGCAGCAAAATCAGACTTCCTGGCAATCCTTAATTGCTAGGTATCCGAATAAAAATTTTGTCTTTATTCCCCAGTTTAATGTGCAAGCCCCCTTACTAACTCCCTCGTCTAAAAACCTCAGTCTAATTTACGATAATTTAAGAAAAGGAGTAGTTCTTTTTCCTGGCTCTGATAATCCCGGCAGCGGTTATTCTATTATTCTCGGGCACAGTTCTGCCTATCCTTGGGACCCGGGCGATTACCGCTCTGTCTTTTCTCTTCTCAATGAATTAAATTATGGCGACCCCTTCTTTGTTTATTATGAAGGGCATATTTATGCTTTCAAGGTTGTAGCTAAAAAAACGTTTATTCCTTTAAACAAAAACAATGGGCTAACGACCGAACAAGCCTTGCCGAAGAGGAATAAACCTACTGTGATTTTACAAAGTTGCTGGCCTTTAGGAGCCAGCACCAAAAGAATGGCAGTGCAAGGAGAATTAATTACCGAAGATTAAAAAATACTCCTCACGGAGTATTTTTTTATTTGGTATATTATTATTCAGTTAAAGAAAGTGTAGCGGTTATTTTTAATATTTGTCCTTGCCTCATAACGGTAAAAATTAATCTATCGCCAACGTCAAGGTGCTCCATCACTGATTCGGGAAGATTGTTTAAAGTTATTTTTTGGTTGTTTATAGCCAATATAATATCCCCCCTCTCTATACCGGCTCTGTCTGCCAAGCTGCCCTTCTCTAAATTATCTTCTTGGCTGTCACACTCGAAGGGAATGTAGGCGCCTACGCTTGTTTTAAAATTATGTTTTTTTTGCAGCTCCTCGTCAAGAAGGATGTATTTAAAACCCAGGGAACGTTTTATAAGCTTACCGTATTTTTGAAAATCGTGCCAGGCTCGGATAGCTTTATTGGAAGGAATAGCAAAGCCAATATTCTCTACGCCCATAATCGCTACTGCATTTATGCCAATAACATTGCCTTGCAAATCTATAAGCGGTCCGCCTGAATTTCCAGGGTTAATGGCGGCATCGGTTTGAATCAGCCCCTTAATTTTCTGAGTTTCGTTCTTGCCCAAGGTGTTGATGGTGTCCGCAGTAATATAGCGCGAGAGGCCGGAGATGATACCGCGAGAAACTGTGTTTTGAAATTCTCCCAAGGCGTTGCCTATTGCTACCACTGTCTGTCCTAACCGGACTCGGCTAGAATCGCCCAGCCACAGATAAGGAGTTTTTTGGGCATCTATTTTTAAAAAAGCCAAGTCATTTATTTCATCTATAGCTAGAATCTTAGCCGGATATTCACGGTTATTCCAAATAATAGTATATTCTGAGCTAGAATCGGAGACTACATGCCGATTAGTTAATACCGTTCCTCTTTGATCTATAAAAAATCCGGAGCAACCAGCTAATTTTACCATGCCATGTTCATCTATCTTTTCTTGTTTGCCTAAATAATTAAAAACAGGGGAATTGTATTGCAAAGCATTTTCACCCCACTCTTTTTCTATTAAAGAGATATGTTTGGTTACCAAAACTCCGACTACCGATGGGATAGATTTTTCCGCAGCCCTTATGGTTAACGAATATTCACTTCTCATAATTTATTCTTTGCAACAATCGATAGCTTTGGCTAATACCCTTCCCAAAGTCTCAAGAAAGTTTATTTTTTTAGGGCTATCTTTTTGGGAGGAGGGGATACTTTCTTGGGGAGTATCTTTAATAGCAGCGGCATTAAAATTACCGTCAGCTTGGGCTTTGACATCCTCGACACTAACTAATTGAAGATTCAGTCCCCAAAAAAGGGAATATAATTGATAGGCTTTTTTAAATAAATCTTGAGCTTGCCCCTTATCACCCTTGCCCAGAGCTTTGGTACCCACTTCTTCCAGACGCATAGTTCCAGCCAAGAGATGCTTGGAAATACACCAAATTTCTCCCTCTGGATTTTTGACGATTTTTTGCAATAACTCTTTGCGCATTTCACGCACTTGGTTAAGCAAATCTAAATATTTGGGATTTTCTGTCTTTTCGGCCGTGAAAAAAAGATGCTCTTCTATACTAATCAAATTCATGATGGCAATGCTCAAATCTTCATCAGACGATAAATCAAATTTTTGGTTATTTTGCACTTCGGAAATTTTTTTAACCAACTCTTTTATTTTTATATCTTCTTCCATAGTCCTAAAAATAAATTAAATTAGCGAGCGATTTTTAAAGCACCACAAAGAGGTGAACAATAAAGCAAGTAGCTAGTAATTAAAAGTAGCGTGAGAGGGATAATAACCTTTTGATAGGGGAATAAAGCCTTACCAGCCTTTTTAATCCTCAGAAGCTTATCTATAATTTGCGCCAAACCAAAAACAGCCAATCCCACAACCATGCCAACTAATAACTTGTCTACTCCCCAAATTTTCCTTAAGGGGTCGCCGATTATTTTAAAATAGTAAAGTGGCCAAATACCAAAGAGACCAACTAGCGCGAGACCGATGACATCTCTAATCAGTATTTGATTGGCAGTCTTATTTTTGCGAATTAAGGAGTTGTTATACCAAAGCAATCCTGCTAAAACCAAAGCGCCTAACCAGGTGCCAGTAATAAGGTCATCTATGCCTAACCAGCGAGATAGCCCTAAACCGGCCGCGATGGCGATAGTGCAAACAGGACACACGGCTTGGGCTGTGAGAGCAGTTAATGGTAACACAATGGCGACCAAAACTAAGGCTTGTGTAATTTTCTTGTTCATAATAGACAGATATAATGGACAAATAATAAACTAAGTGCCCAGGGAGGGACTCGAACCCTCAAGTCTTACGACATACGCACCTCAAACGTACGCGTATACCAATTCCGCCACCTGGGCAAAGATTCACTGTATCATTATTAACATAATCCTGCCTTTTATTCAACTTAAAAAGTCCCTTGCGGGACTCTTTTTTATTCTGTTTTAACCTCTTCTTTAACTTTATCCTCTTCAGTTGCTTGCTTAGGGCTCGTATCGTTATGCGCCACATTTAGAGTATTTTTAAGAGCAGCCCTAATTTGCTTCTGGGACCTTTCTCTAATGTAATATAACTTAGCGCGCCTTACTTTAGATTTTTGCAAGACCTCTATTTTTTCAATATTAGGAGTCATTAAGGGAATTATCCATTCTATACCCACACCCTCTACTACTCTTCGAATAGTTATAGAGCCGCCTGGTTCATGACCGTGTTTTACTGCAATAACCAGTCCTTCCACTCTCTGTAAGCGGTCCTTTTTGCCCTCTTTAATGCGTTGAGTGATTCTTACCATCATTCCAGTTTGTATTTCTGGCCAGCGAGAAGAGTCAAACTTTTTTTTGATATCTTCAATAGAAATTTTTTTTGCCATAAAATCTAATAAAATAAGGAAAACAGTTCAAAAACTTCCGTATCTTAGCATAAACAGTAGACTTTGCCAAGTCCTGCCTAGCCGCCTTTTTAATTATTTAGTTTTTGTAATAGGGTGATTAGGTCGGCGGGAAGAGGGGAAAAAAATGAATAACGTGTTTGCTTTAAGGTAAAACTTAACCGCGAGGCATGTAAAAATTGTCTTTGGGGGTGGAGTTTGTCCAAACTAGAACCATAAATTTTGTCTCCCACAATGGGCCTTCCGATAGTAGCAAAATGCACTCTAATTTGATGGGTTCTGCCGGTCAAAGGAGTAACCTCTACTAAGCTATAGTTATTTTGGTATTCATGCAAGACCCTGTATTGGGTGTGGGCCTCCCTACTTTTTAAACCGTCAGCAATTTCTTCTTGCTTGGCGCGCCTAAATTTTCCAAAGGTTTTAGAACGAGCAATAGGGTAGTGAATACAACCGCTTTTATCCCTAAAAATGCCCACCGTTAACGCTAAATACGTTTTTTGCAAAAGATGTCTCTTGAATATGTTTTTAAGTTTTAAAAATGTTTCCTGATTTTTAGCTACCACGATTACTCCCGAAGTTTCTTTGTCTAGACGATGGACTATGCCTGGACGTAACGGGTCTTCGCCAACGGTCTTAATATCGGGGTAATAAGCCAAGAGGTAATTAACTAAAGTAATCTCATCCTTATTCTGTTCGGCTGGGTGCACACTAAGACCAGCGGGCTTATTTAGGGCCATTAGGTTTTCATCCTCATAGATAATGTCTAATTTGCCCTCTACTGGTTTGAGTGGAACTGAAGCGGAGGAAGTTTCTAAACCGCTAATCTTTACAAGATCATTATTTCTTACTAGATATTTAGGTTTGGCTGTTTTGCCATTCACTGTTATCAAGCCATCGTTAATAGCGGCTATAATTTGATTCCGGCTAAATTCGCCCTCTAGTTTTTTGGTTAAATAAACATCTAACCGCTTGTTCATGCTTTCTCCCTCTACTTTTATTTCCTTGTCCATGCGCTGTTAGTTTATCAAGTTTTTAAAGTTCTTAAAGTTTGTCAAGTGTGCGGAATCTAACAATATCACAAAAATGACAAAATTCTGTAATTCATCCTTACTTTGTAAACTTTCTTAACTTTTATCTTTATAAACTTATTAGTGG
>DAONGQ010000012.1 GCA_035404205.1 Candidatus Paceibacterota bacterium
GTTCTTATAAGACCGTCTTCGCGAGCCTTGGCGTAACCCCCTTTGTTTATCAGCTCTTGCCAATTAATAACTTCGGCCTTAATGAAGTGAGTCTCAAAATCCGAGTGAATAACTCCGCCGGCTTTGGGCGCTGTTAATCCTTTCTTTAGCGTCCAGGCACGAGTTTCGTCGGGACCAGTAGTCAAAAAAGTGATGAGGTCCAAAAGTTTATACGATTCCTGGATAAGCATGTCTAACTCCGACTCTAAGGGCAAACCTAAAGAGGCCCTGTCTTCACGGCTAAACTCAGAAGCTTCAAATTCAGTCAGAATATCAATGATTAAATAAGGCCAATCGTTGGCTTTAAATTTTTCTATAATACTGGCGGGAACTTCTTCGTCCCTGCCATTTAAAAGATAAAGCCGGGGTTTAATGGTCAAAAGCTGATAACTATTCAAATATTTGTATTCGTCCTCCGTCCATTCCTGCCCATAAAGAATCTGGCCAGTAACTAAAAATTGCTTGGCTTTCATTAGCGCTTCTTGCTCTTCACGAGCTCCCTTAACATTAGATTTAGCTTCTCCTTCAACTTCTCGCAAACGTTTTTCTATGGTTTCTAAATCTTTGAGAGCCAGCTCCGTATCCAAAATTTCTTTGTCGCGAATAGGGTCAATGGAACTTTCGGTGTTAATGATATCGTTTTTAGCGAAGGCTCTAAGCACATAGAGAACAGCATCTGTTTCTCTAATATTGGCCAAAAATTTATTACCCAATCCTTCGCCCTTATTGGCGCCTTTAACCAAACCAGCAATATCTACAAATTCAATGGTAGTATAAATTTTTCTCGCTGAATTCATAAGCATTGCTAGTTTTTCCACTCTTTCATCCGGAACAGCTACAACGCCTACATTAGGGTCAATGGTACAAAATGGATAATTAGCAATATCAACCTGTTTTTTAGTCAGAGTTTGAAAAAGAGTAGATTTTCCTACATTGGGAAGGCCAACAATGCCAATAGATAAAGCCATACGAGAATCAGTTTATAAAGTTCTTAAAGTTTATAAAGAGTAAACGACGACAAGGTTAAAGTCCAAACTAAATTTAACTCAACTAGCAAATTCAATTTTTTGAACTTAAACAGCACCCCTTTCTTTGGACAAAAAAATAGCATTAGCAGCCACTGCCCCCTCAGCGCAAGCGGTAATAACTTGATGCAAATTATTTGAGTTATTAGTAATATCTCCAGCAGCCCAAACGCCTGGGACATTAGTAGCCTGAGCGCCGTCTACTACAATATAGCCTTTTTCATCAACCTTTACGCCGATTTTATTGGTTAAAACAGTATTGGGAACTACACCTATTTCTATAAATAAGCCGTCGACAGCCAATTCTGTAGAATTATTATATGGTTTATCTAAAATAATTTTTTCCAATTTATTTTCACCGGCCAAACCAGAAATATTGGTATTAGCAATGAGAGTAATTTTAGCATCTGCTTTTACTTTATCAACCCAAACTGGATCGGCTTTTAAATTTTCACTTCTGTAAATTAGATAGACCTTATCAGCCAAAGTGCTCAAAAGTAATGCAGCGGTAATAGCGCTATTGGCAGCTCCGACTATCGCCACTGTCTTGCCCTTAAAAAAATAAGCATCGCAAGTAGCGCAGTAAACAATCCCTTTGCCTAGGTATTTTTCTTCACCAGGTAAATTTAATCTTCTCGCTTGACTACCTGTAGCGATAAGGATATTTTTGGCCAAATATTCTTTACCCTCTGTAATAGTGATTCTGAAGAATCTGTCTTCACGAGAGACATCTTTGACATCATCTAAAATCATTTCAGCCCCCAATTCCTTGGCATGCTCATACATCCTTTGGGCTAACTCAGCTCCAGGTATCTGATTAAAGGCTGGAAAATTTTCTACTATCCATGCCTCTGAAATAGTACCGCCAGGCAAGCTGCCTATAACCATATTTCTCATTTTATAACGAGAGGCATAGATAGAAGCAGTTAGGCCGGCTGGACCAGCTCCAATAATTATGAGGTCGTAAATATTTTGTTCCATAGCAAATTAGTTTAACACATGCTCCCTAGAAAATAAAAAAAGAGCCATCCTGTGTATGAGGATGGCTCGAAGAAGTGCTATATTTTCAAAACGTCCAAAACCTCATAGCTGCCCTTCTCTCCTTCGGGGGTAATGAGGTTAATGACCTCATCAATCTTGTGCCCACAGAGACTTTTCCCCGTTGGGCTATCAGGATCGACTTGATCATTTTGAAAAAGGGAGTCTTTTCCTATAACGAACAGTCTTTCCTGTCTTGTATTAAGGTCCCTTACCAAAACTCTGGTACCGTTCTTGGCAATCACAGGTTATTCCTCCGACTCGTCGAGAAGTTCGCCTATTTTGTCAAGAATTTCAGATGCCAAGGAATCGGCCAAGGCGCCAAAGGGTATAAATCCCTTTCTATCCGCATAGGTAAGAATAACGTTAAAGCTGTTAGCCTTTTCGTAATTAATGGTTACATCGGCACTTGCGTCAGCCATGCAGAAATGCATGTCCGGATACAGTGTCGCCATTCTGCAAACTTTGACGATTCTAACTTCAATGCTCTCGTTTTCGTCTGCAAAAACCTTTTCGACGCGGCGAAGCACCATTTGAGAAAGCTTAACTTCGCGTGTCCGACGAGCCCGTTCATGAGAGTCCATTCTCGCTCTAACGATTGGTCTCATAGGTCAGCGCCTCCTTTAGATTCATTGAGACTGTCAAGGCTATCAAGGATAGTATTAATTCTATCCATGACATGCCTCTTGCTAGTGCAGGTCACTGGAACATAAAACATTGCGACTTTCCGGTCATCCACAGCCCTAGAGCCTATACCTATAAGAGTGACTTCAGTATGGCTTTCGGACCATCGGCAATCAACAGACATTGAAGGACGTGAAAGCTCCTGCCCTAGTGTTTCTAAGGTGCACTTGCGTGTTTGCGCTCTTTGCATTTTGCCATCTCCTTTGTTTGGTTTGTGGATTGCTAAATGCAACCCCTTACTCGGTTCAACAGCGGTAAAATCTGGTCTTCTTGATCAGACTGAAAACGCGAATGAAGCTCGATTTCCACGAGAGGCATGCCTTGGAATCTTTTCTTAGAAACAGTATAGGGCACAGACCGATAGTTGAAACACCCCGTGGAAACTCGAACCACGAGAGGCTCCTCATTGTGGACGAACTTTACTACTGTGTCCAAGACATCGTTGCAGCGGGCATAAGCTGTCTCGATGTTCTTGTACAGAGTAGTATTATGCTCGGGACGATAATAGACCTCACAAGCGGCACAAAGACGAGCGTTGCTCACCCTGACTATAAAATCCGTCTGTCCTCTTTTCTTTTTGGAAACAATGTTGAGAATAAACGGATATACCAATATAGCCTCATCACGCAATGGAGAGCCCTGATAAGCCCGTAAAACAGTAGCAATCTTGAAGCACTCTTCTTTGAGGTGATTGCTACTAGAATTTTCTAAGGGCTGGCTGCCAGTTGCGTTAAGCTGATTGTTCAAACTAGTTGTTGCCTGCATTAACAAACCAGGGTCAATCATATTAACCTCCTTTCCGAGCATTTGGAGCATTTCAGCTCGTGGATGACATGCATAAGGTCTTGAAAATCTTTCCGATCCTCCAACGAAAAAAAGTTATCAATAAGTAGACTTGCTATTCTTGAACTCTTGTCGGAGGAAATTCTATACTTCACCCTAGACATGCCATGGGGGAGCTTGGTAAATCTACTCACCCTAACAACAAAACTAGCGCCTAGCCTTTCTTCTACAAATTGCCTCACCTCCTCTTCACTGGTTATAGTTTTGATTGCAGAGCTGTTCATTTTCTACCCTCCTCTCTAGGGCCGTGATGTCCCGACACAATTCACAGTAAAGGCGGTCCCAAAAGTTTTGGGATAGCTCGGGAAGATGGGTGGGCCAAACTATAAGAATCCCTAGCCTAGCCCCTTTTCCGGTTCTGTGAATATAGGCGTTCACTTTCAGTTCAGAACTGTCATTCTGGATGATTATTGCTTTTTCTGTTTGCAGGTGGCAGTTTTTCACTATCCTAGAGATAAGGCCAGAAGAGTATTGATAGAGATAAACAAGGTCACTCTTCCGATTCTCGTCAAAACATGGGGCGCCACTTTCCAAAACATCCTTCGCCGGTATTCCCATACAACCTCCCTTTCCTTATATTCTACTGTAAAAGAGCATCCTACAACGTAATTAGGATGCCAAGATTTAACCACTTAAAATTGATGTTGTCAAACAATTATCTATTTGCCCACCATCCAAATAGCAAACATTGCTCCTATGCCCAAAAGAAAACCCAAAAACTCTAAAACAAAATGACCAAAATGCTTTTCCTCTTTTAATTCGGGGACTAAATCCGAAGCGGCTAAATAAATAAAACTGCCAGCCACAAAGGGCAAAACATAATTATTGAAAGTCTCTAAACGCGAACCCAAGAAATAGGTCACAAGGCTGCCCAGAAAAGAAGTAAGACTAACTAGATAATTATAAAAAAGCACCTTCTTCCTTTTTAACCCGCTATAGAGCAGAACAGCATTATCGCCTAACTCTTGGGGAATTTCGTGAACCATAATTCCGAAGGTAGTCGCCCAACCCAAAGGAGAGCTCATTAAAAAACTAGCTCCAATAGCAAGCCCATCGAAAAAATTATGAATGCTATCGGAAAGTAAGCTTAATTTGGCTACTGGTTTTAAAAGTTTGTCTTCAAAATCTTGTTTTTCACAATTAGGTTCGGGGCAATGGTGATAATGCAATATCTTTTCCAAAAGAAAGAAAATACTAAATCCCAAGAGAGCAACAATGAAGGCTGGCGCGCTGCCTATGAGGGTGCTGCTCTCAGGCAAGATATGAATAAAAGCGTCCCCTAATAAAGCCCCAGCAGCAAAAGCAATAAAAACCAAAAGAAAACTATTTAGCTTTTTGTGGTTAATGCTCAAAAGTCCGAAGGTAAAAATGGAGATAAAACTAACCAGCAGGTTAGCTAACAATATAAGCAAGAAAGTCATTCTGTTGTAATAAAATTATCTTTAAAAACTTTGCGACTCTCGTTTTGAAAATCCTGGATAAGCGCATCCGAAGGAATGCCGGTAATATGGTCTACCGTAGGAGAACCGTCAGGATTTTTGTCTGGAATCCTAATGTAATAAGCTAACTCGTCTGGACTACAGTTATGTTTTAAATTATCAAAAGATGTGTCAGGAATAAAATGAGTTAAATTTTTGCCTGTAGCGCCTAGGGACGCTTCAACAGAAAAAGTAGGATTATACTCTTTGACGTCAATTATCTCTAACCTGTCAAAGGCATGTTTATATTTAACCTGCAATCTTCCCACGTCAGGAGCTCTTCCCTTATTGCTTATAATTAAATCTGTTCCTTCAAACACGTCCTCTTCCCAATTAGCCGCTGAGCAATTGAGACCCAAACTCTGAATAAGATGCTCGGTAGCTACTTGTCCCAAAATTCCAGAACGAATTTCGTTAAATAATGAATAGGCATTTTTTTCACGGCTATAGTTCTCGTAAATTTTCCAAAACATTTGGAGCTCTTCTATACTTTTATCATTCATCATCAGATAATGGGAAAATGCGCCCAAAGCTTCGGACAAATCTTTTAGAGCTGCTACCTGTTCATTTCTTAAGATATTCTTTGTATCAGCATTTAGATTATTCCCCTTTTCCAAAGTGTCTCTAATTTTCTCTAGGCTTTGCTCTGTTCTCAGAACAGCGGGCAAGGCAAAAACCGCCTCTACCATATCATTTAATTCTGAGTCTTTTAATTTTTCTTGCCACGAGATTTTATGATTTTCTACTTCACTAGCGCTAACGGAGCAAACATCATCCTGCAACGCCTTAATGGTTTCCTGGTTCAAAATCTCCTTGTCAAAAACGGACTCATTCGCCTCAGTTGGTGAGCTTTCTTTTCTCTTGAAAATAAAAGATTCTATAGTCATAGTTTAATAGTATTACAATAGCCTTATCACTACCTAGCTGTCAATATCTTTCTCTTTAAAAATTGGAATCTTACTTGAATAAGGCAAAATTTGGGGGCAAAAAAATTACACTAGCGATGCAGTAAAAAATGGCAAAAATGATTAAAACAGACTAGAATGGAAAAGAATCAAAAAACATTAATTTCTTTATAGGCAAATGACAGATTATAAAAAAAATGAAATCGAGCAGCTCATTCGGGGCAAGAAAGTTCTAGTGGCTGGTTTAGGCGTACTGGGAGGTGGATTAGCCGCTACTAATTGGCTTTTAAAGCACAGGGCCATAGTTACGGTAACTGATTTAAAAGAAGCTTCTGAATTAAAAACCTCTTTGAAACAAATAAAGACTAACGGACAAAAAATAAAATATACTTTAGGTAAGCATCTGGTTTCTGATTTCAAAAACAATGAAATCATTGTAGCTAATCCGGGCATGCCACTTCAAAGCCCCTACCTTAACGCCTCGCGTCAAGCTGGAAGGCAGATAGTTAATGAAGCTTCTCTTTTTTTTAAATTCAATAATAACCCCACTATCGCAGTCACCGGAACGCGCGGCAAAACTACCACTGTTAATTGGATAGGACACATTCTTAAAAAAAGCAATCCAACCACTATTGTAGGAGGAAATTCTTCTGATGTGCCAATGCTTTCCTTCTTGGATAATTTAAAGAAAAATCAACCTGTGGTTTTGGAACTAGGTGCTTGGCAACTGGAATTAGTAAAAGAAAATGGTCCAAAAGTGGCCGTCATTACCAATCTGTATCCAGACCATTTAAACCGTTATGGCAGTATGAAGGCCTATGCCACTGCCAAAGCCAATGTTTTTAAGAGCCAAGATAAAGACAGCTATCTCATATTAAATAAGGATAATGTTTGGACAAAGTTTTTTCTTAAATTGAAACCGCAAAGTCATTTATATTTTGTTTCTGCCAAAAAATTACCCAAAGATTTGAATGGCCTTTATGTAACCGGCAACAATTTATATTTTAAAGAAGACTCAAATGTTATTACTATCCTGAATATAAAAGAATTCCGCGGAGATTGGGGCGAACATAATCTTATGAATCTTATGGAGGCTATGTTGGCCGGCCACCTCTATGGGTTGTCTTGGACTGTGGTAAAATCAGCTTTAAAGGATTTACCTCAAATCAGTTTACGTCAAGAAATTGTCTATAAAAAAAATGGACTGACCATTATTAATGACGGCGCCGGTACTTCCCCAGATGCTACCATAGCCGCCCTCAGGCGATTTGCTAAACCTACAATTAATTTAATTCTGTTAACAGGCGGCACTGATAAAAATCTAGATTATAGAGAATTGGCAAAAACGATTAAAAATAAAATTCCCCCCAATAATCTTATTTTGTTAAATGGGTCAGGAACTAAAAAGTTAGTCGATTTATTGTATAAGCTAAAATACAGCTCTAGCTATTTGGTGCTAGAAAACCTCGAGGATTGTTTGAAGGGCGTTTGGCCGCGATTAAAAAATAGCAACAATGTTATTTTATTTTCGCCAGCGAGTGCCAGTTTTGAAAAATTTAAAAACGAGTTTGATCGTGGAGCCAAATTCAATTTAACTGTTAAAAAAATATTCAAATAGATATGTCGCTTAAAACTCCTGATACTTTTTATTCTGACGGAGAATGCCATATGGCAGAAATAGCCGATGTGGCAACATTCGTGGAAAGACAAATGGAAGCTAGGGGAGAAAGCCCTGAAGCTGTTACTTTTGATTCTATTTATGCTTCCGCCCAAAGCAAAAACACCGCCGACAACAAATTAACATATCCGTGGATGGACGAAGAGTGGCCAAATATGACAAGCAACCAAAAAATTAAAATGCTTAATGAGCTGATAGACAGTTGGCTGGATGATGAAAAAATCATTCTCTACGCCAATAAAGTGGCCAACGGCAATATTACCAGCGATAACGAAATAGACCGCCAACAGCTAGTGAGCGGAGCTGAAACGTTAGCCAGTCAGGCTTTGGACAGAATGAATGCCAACGGCTATTTCAATAAAGAACAAAAATAGTCTGGGTGGTGGGATGCGCGCCCACGATCTCGGCGTCCCGAACGCCGCGTGTTAACTACTGCACTACACCCAGGGGGAATAAATGACTAATTTCTAATGTCCAATGTCTAAACCGGAAAGAAAGCAAAATGACTAATGGCCAATTTCTAATATCCAAACGAGGAAAACGCCCACATGCGATTTCCCATATTAGCTGATTAGGCTTTCTTTGGCAAACTAGGCATGGGGATTGGCGCTAGAGTCAGAGACATAATATTTCTTTTTTATTTCACTTTCCGACTCGTCTAGAGTGTCTCTATAAATTTCTTTCGCTTTTTCGGACAGGGTGATTAGTTCGCTATCGCTTTTTTGATTAAGCTCCTGAGACTTAGCAAGGAGCTTTTCCTTTTCATTAAACTCTGGGTTTTCTATAACTAGCTCCAAAAGAATTCCTAAAATATATCCCAGCCGAGGACCAGCTTCAATCCCCTCACTAATAAGATCGTTCCCATTTATTTTAAGCATTTTGAGGCCGGGGTTCTGCCCATCCAGTTCTTTAAGAATTTTTTCTATCCTAAATAAAAAGTGCCTCAATTTAAAGGGATTGGCTTTGGCGCAACCTGAGCCGATTCTATCGGCTTCTCTAACCTTAGCAAGGTCCTCCATATTTTCACGTCCCACTTTTATTAGGAGCCGGCGTAAAGAGGCATCAGTAGTAACATCGACTTCGTAAAGAAAACCGTGGTAGCGCACTAGCGTATAAATTTTATCCAACAAAATGTTACTAAAGTGCAAACGATTGGCCACGGTCTTAAACATACGAGCGCTTTCTATTTCGTGATTATAAAAAGTGGCCTCTTTCCCTTCGCCACCCTTACGGCGAGGTTTACCTATATCGTGAAAAAGGGCGGCCAGCCTGACCTCCAAGGAATAATCCTGGGAAACTGCATAATCCAAAGAATTAAGATTGTGTTCCCAAACTGTATAAATATGGTGTTTGTTTTGAGTAACACCGATGCCTTCTTCCAATTCCGGCAAAAAGAATTTTAATAAACCATTTTCAGAAAGAGCTTGCACACCCCACTTGGCTCTGGGCGTCATAATAATTTTGAAAAACTCGTCTCTAATCCTTTCGGTGGAAATATTTTTTATTAAGGCGCTGCTATTTTTGATGGCGGAAAGAGTTTGCGGTTCTATGGTGAAATCAAGAGAACAGGCGAAACGAATGGCACGTATCATTCTCAGGGCGTCTTCTTGAAACCTTTCATCGGGGTTGCCTACTGCCCTGATAATCTTATTAGCCAAGTCCTTTTTACCAGCAAAATAATCTTCTACTATCATTTCGGGAAAAGCTAAGGCTAAAGCATTAACGGTGAAATCGCGGCGGGACAAATCTTCCTTAAGAGAATCAACCACTTGTACTTCGCTGGGGTGGCGATTATCTAGGTAGCCGCTTTCGCTTCTATAGGTAGTAATTTCTAAATTCTTCAAACTAGGCTCTGCTTCATCGGTAATAACATTGACCGTAAAGAATTTATTTTCATAAACGCTGTGGGGGAAAAGCGCCTGAATATTTTCAGGCGTGGCGTTGGTGGTAATGTCCCAATCATGAACAGGATTATTCAGAAGCAAATCTCTAACACAGCCGCCGACTAAATAAGCCTCATAATTTTGAGTCTTTAAAAGCAAAAGCGCTTCGCGAACGACTTTGGGAATTTCTATATTTAATTGGTTTTTATCTTCTGCCATAACCTCTAAACAATATACCATAACTTGAGTCAACAAAAAACCACTCAAAGTTACAATTAGAATCAATAATTCTTTGTAACGTTGAGTGGCAAAAGTTTAGCTCTCTCCTTCTAAACTTTTTTTAACAGCTTATAAAAGGTTTATCTAATCAACATACAGCTAACGGATTATCATTTCTATATTCATGAGTGGCAGCAATTTGAGGAGAGAGATTTATTTCCCCAAAGGGGAAGAAAATCATGCTGTCAGGGAATAAAGGTAGTGATAAGCCGTCAGCTGTATACCGACTAAATTGTATATTCTATTCTAA
>DAONGQ010000013.1 GCA_035404205.1 Candidatus Paceibacterota bacterium
GTCCGTATAACTAACAATATACCTTAGTTTAATATCAGCAAAATCCTTCAAAAGATTATAGGCTGGAAACATTCCATCCTCGGCCTGATTGCCGAAGGGACAAAAAGCCATGACAAACAATTGTACTACCGGTCTATCAGACTTGGTTAAGGGCTTTGTGGTGGTGGTAGTAGTCACTAGAGGAATACTATAGGGGAAAAGCATGGTACCGCTAGCATTAACATAGCTAGTAGATTCTTGATTGCCGACTTTCCAAGTTACCACATAAAGGCCGTCCTTTAATTCGTATTTGACAAAAGTGGCTGTTTGCCCTTGATTAGCCAGTTCTCTGGTAATTAAATCCATAGCTGATTTAACAGCTGGAGGCTGAGTAGTTCCCATTTTGTCTTTTAACAAACCAAAACCCTGGGTGAGGGCAAAAGCTACGAGAATAACAGCTAAAGCACCACCGATAATAAATTTTTTATTCGCCATGATTGATTTATTATTTTAATAAATTTAATTAACCGTTAAATTTTATCACGAAGACATATTCAAAGCAAACCTTATGATTTTATGATGGAGTTTTATCAGCTAATTTCTTAAATGTTTTAATTTCTTTTTCATCTAAATAACGCCAAGCACCGCTTTTTAACCCTTGTAGCGTAATTTTTCCTATGCGGATTCTTTCTAATTTAACTACATTATATTTAAAAAATTCGCACATTCTTCTAATTTGGCGATTTTTCCCTTCTAAAATAATTAAACTAAAACTCTTGGAGCCAAGCTGAGAGGCTTTAGCTGGCAAGGTTCTATAACCATCCAGTATTACCCCCTCGCTTAATTTCTTAAGAAATTGCCCATTCACTGTTTTATCTACTGTAACCACATATTCTTTTTCGCATTTTCCCTCTCCCTTAGACAAAGAATTGCCAAGTTCTCCGTCATTAGTTAATAGCATCAAACCAGATGATTCTACGTCCAGTCTGCCTATGGGGAAAACCCTTTCTTTGATATGAATATACTCCATTATATTATTGGCATAGTCTTGATTTGTAGTAGTAATCACTCCGACGGGCTTGTTAAAGGCTATATATATTTTCTCCGCCTTAGGCTCAATTAATTTACCCTTCACTTTTACTATGTCCCCTGTCTTAACCTGAGCGCCTAGCTTTGCGATTGCGCCATTGATAGTTACGACGCCGGCTCGAATATAATTTTCCGCAGCGCGTCTAGAGCTTAAACCGCTCTCGGCTATATATTTGTTTATTCTCGTAGCCATTTTGTTCAGTTAAAGCGATAGCTCTTTAATAAAAGAGCGTGTGAGGCGAGCAGCAGGCAACGTTGGTTGGTTTATAAGCGTTTTGGGAGCTAAATAACTAAAATTCAAATCATAAGTGGGGCGCTTGGTTTCATAAAGGATGCCAGTATTAATATGCTCGGCATCATGAACATATTTTAATGCCGTTTCTAATTCATGGTTGCCCTTGGTAATGGTTTTTATCTTTTCTCCATAATAGGCAGCATTCTCCGTATGATTAAAAGTAATACAAACTTGTTGGATATCGATTAAAGAAAAACCCTTGTGCTTGAGAGCTTCTCTAAAAATATTGGTAAGCTCTGGTAAGTTGCCAGAATACCCTTGAGCAATAAAGGTAGCCCCAGAATCCAAAGAAAGAGCCAAGGGATTTAAAGGTTCTTTTACCTCCCCCTCCGGAGTAGTTTTACTTTTATAACCGAGAGAAGAAGTAGGTGAAGCCTGTCCAGTAGTGAGTGAGTATGAATGATTATTAGAAACGATTTGAATAACATCAACATTAGCCCTGCAGGCATTAAGCAGATGGTTTAACCCTTCCCCATAGACATCACCATCGCCAGCAATGGCAATCACTTTTAATTTAGGATTAGTTAATTTTATCCCCGTAGCTACCGGCAAGCTTCTTCCGTGCAGAGAATGAAAAACATACCCCTTAAGACTATTGGCCATATTGCCAAAACAACCAATACCATAAACTAAAGCCAAATCTTTGGTATTGATATGACTTTCGGCCAGGGCTTGTTTTAATGCGCCCCAAATAGTCCAGCCGCCACAGCCCGGGCATAAAACAGGGCGGACTAGAGTATTGTATGAATCTGCTTTATATGCCATAGAATGAATTAGGTTTTAATTTTTCCTGAGTGAGAAAGTCCAATATTTCTTGTCTAAAAAATGGCCGACCATCATATTTTAAGAACTTATTTTCTATTTGAATGCCAGTTTCTTCTGCCAATAATTTACCAAATTGACCGGTATAATTCTGCTCAACTAAAATCAAATAGTTGTATTGTTTTAATAAGTTTTTTATTTTTTCTACCGGTAGGGGGTATAAATAACTGAAGTGAATATAATTGACCAACACTTGTCCCAATTGTTTATTGGCAATTTTAAATTGGTTATCTTTTAAAACATCTAAGAGAGTACCCCAATTTGACCCCCAACTAACTATGCCTACTTTAGCTTTAGCGGGTCCATAGATTTTGGGCAAGGGAATATTTTTCCTTAAAGTTTCGTCTTTCAACATTCTTTTTTTCATCTGTTGGCTTCTATCATTAGTGTAACCTTCAACAGAATATCCCAGTTCATTATGTTCGTCGCTATTGGCAATAAATTCTCCGTTAGCTACTCCGGGAACGGTGCGAGCCGATATGCCGCTGGCGGTTAGCTCATAGCGCTTATAATTTTTAGGCGCCTTTTTTAAAAGCAGTTTTCCCCTATTAATTTTTTTAGTCAAAGTAAAATCGGTACTATCAGCACTGACCTGGCTTTCTCCTAGATATTTATCGTCCAAACAAAAAACTGGACATTGATATATATCGGCTAGATTAAAAGCGTCTTGGATTAACTGAAAGGCCTCAGAAGGACTGCCGGGAGCCAGAATAACTCTAGGAAAATCTCCATGTCCGCTATGAGCAATAAATTTCAAATCGTCTTGTCCTGTCCATGTAGGCAGTCCAGTGGCTGGCGAGGAGCGCATGGCTTCCACAATGACCACTGGGGTTTCTGTCATGCCCGATAGCGAGACCGCCTCGTTCATAAGAGCAAATCCTCCTCCCGAAGTCCCTGTCATGGCTCTTACCCCCGCTGCGCTGGCGCCTAAGGCATTATGAACAGCCGCTATCTCATCTTCTGCTTGATGAACTATTATTTTAGCCTCTTTCTCTTTCGATTTTAAATATTCCAAAATAGAAGTAGCGGGCGTCATGGGATAGGCTGCATAAAATTTACATCCTGATTGGATAGCTCCGATGGCTATAGCTTCATTACCGCTAATAAGGGCTTTGGGAGTTTTGGAAACAGTCTTAATCTCCGCCATAGCACCATATTTGGAAGCTACATATTGATATCCTTCTTCAACTGCTTTTATATTATCTTTAAGAACTTGGGTAATCTTAGCTTTGTTTTTACTCTCGTTATCTCCTAATTTTTTATTCAAAACTTGAAATAATTCTTGTGAGCTGAATTTTAGCCCTAAAAGAGCCAAACTGGCTCCGATAGCCAAACTATTTTTCAATAAGAAATCAAGATGCGCCTTATCAAGAATTTCTTTAAACGCTAAAGGAATAACTGTAATATCGCCGCGTTTTGGTAAAATGCAGGCGCTATCACAAATAACCACTCCACCCCTTTTCAGAGAAGCTAAATCCATGTCTATGGTTAACTGGTCAAAGGCAATCAGAAAATCTATATTTTTATCAATTGAACATATGGGGTCATAACTAAATTCGACCTGATAAGTATTGTGTCCACCCCGAATTAGCGATGGATATTCGGGATAAAGAAAAACATAATAACCCTTAGACAGAAGAGCATAAGCAAACAGCTGACCCACAGTTTTTATGCCATAGCCAGCAGGTCCTCCAACTTTCCAACTTTTAGTCATAACTATTTAGATAATAATTTTTTAATTTGTCTAGCCATTTCTAACTCCTCGTTAGTGGGAATAACTAGAACCTTTGTCCCCTTAGGAAGTTTTAAATCTTTAAGAACAGTTTCTCTGGTTATCGGTTTGCCGCTACCGACAGTACCGCTAAAAACCAAGGCATCAATATTACCTAGGATAGCCAAATAAGCTCCGATTTGTTTTTTTAATCCGCGCGCAAAAACATTAAAGGCTAACTCTGACTGTGGGTCGTGCCTCTCTACCCCCTCTAAAAGCTGTAAAAATCCCTTTTGTTCGCTAATACCTTTAAGGCCAGAATCACGATTGAGCATTTCACTCAAGTTCTTGATGCTTAGATGGTAATTTTCGCATAAATATATAAGCACCCCTGGGTCAATATCACCGCTACGAGTAAACATGGGAACTCCGCCCATAGGAGTGAATCCCAGGGTAGTGTCAATAGGTTTCCCATTTTTAATAGCCGCTACCGAAGCGCCCCCACCTAAATGCAGGGTAATTAAATTACATTGATTAATAGATTTGCCTAATTCATGAGCGGCTTCTTCGCTAATATATTGGTGAGAAAGACCGTGAAAGCCAAAACGTCTTATCCCTTTTTCAAAATACTTGTAAGGCAAAGGAAATACCTGCGCTTCTAAGGGCAAATCATGGAAAAAGGCAGTATCGAAAATAGCAATATTTTTTGCAGTCGAAAAATATTTTAGAGCCAATTTGATGTATCCTAAATTATAAGGATTATGCAGGGGCGCCAATTTATTGTACTGGGCTAATTTTGTTAAAATGGCTGACGTCACAACCGTTGGTTTATAAAATTCGTTGCCACCATGCACCACTCTGTGACCCACAGCTTTAACCTTGCCTAAACCGTGAGCCGTTTGTTGCAATTCAAGAAAAATCTTTTTTTCTTCCTTTATTCTTTCTTTACCAGTGGATTCAATAGAGAAACCGCCTTCTTTAAGAAGACTAAGGTCAACATTATTAAAAATTTTATACTTTAGGGAAGTAGAGCCAGCATTAATGACTAGAATAATATCCATAGAATATATCAAGAAGTTATGATTTTAATATTTGCCCCCTCGCTTTTTCAATCACCCCGGCCGCATTGCCTTCATCGGTGTCTAAGTGCAAAGCTAAGACAGCCTCATCGTCAATTCTTACAATAATATTTTTAAAAATTAATTTTCGGCATCCCTTAATCTCGCAGGCTACTGGCTGGCTATCTTTTAAACCGTATTTTTGGGCAAGGCTCTTAGGTATATGTAAGTGCCTCTGCGGAACAATGGCCGCTACAGAAATCGCTCCCAGAGGAGTAGCAACTTTAATTTTAGGCGCGTCATCAATATTTCCCGAGAGCCTGATGGGAATTTTATAGCCAAGCATATAGGCGTCGCTCGAGGAGAGTTCTATTTGAGAAAAAGCGCGGAATGGGCCTAAAACCCTAAGTTTAATCTGTTTTGTCTTGTCTTTGGAAAGAAGGGTCACAAAAGAGTCGGAAGCAAATTGCCCTTTCTGTGAAAGAGCGGCTACTGGCTTAAGCACCGCTTCTTTTCCAAACAATTTGATGAAATTTTTTTGATTTAGATGGATATGGCGAGCGCTAATTTCAATTGGCGCTTTGAATAATATTTTGTTTTCCATTAATTTTCAAAATTACATTGCCAACCAACCCCCATCGCCCGAATATACGGCTCCGGTAACATAGCTAGCTTCGTCACTAGCCAAAAAACAAAAGATATTAGCCATTTCTTCTGGTGTCCCGAAGCGACCAAGCGGTGTATGTCTTAAAAGCGCCTTAGAACTATCGGGATTATTTAAAATATCATTAGTCATATTCGTTTTAATAAAAGCCGGAGCCACAGCATTAACCCTAATTTTATAGGGAGCCAAATCAAGTGCTGCCGCTTTAGTCATCTGGACGATGCCACCCTTTGAAGCGCAATAAGCATAGGCTCCCTGGAAACCAACTTGCCCAAGAATTGAGGCAGTACTCAAAATAACACCGCCATGTTCTTTCATAGCTAAAGCGGCATATTTGGTGCCCAGAAAAACACTTTTTAAATTAATGGCAATTACCCTATCAAAATTTTCCTCGGAAGTTTCTTGTACAGAATAGGCCTCGCCAATACCGGCATTGTTCACCATAATATCAAGGCGGCCGTATTTAGCCACAGTAGCATTGATAACATTTTGAATGTCTGCCGACTGACTTACGTCCGTCTTTATAAAATCTAAATTTAACTCCGTAGCCAGTTTGGCGCCATCTATATCGTTGCGGTCAGCCATTACCACTATCGCTCCTTCTTCTTTGAACTTTTTAGCAATTGCCAGACCAATACCGCTGCTGGCACCGGTGATAATAGCTACTTTATTGTTCAATTTCATATCCAATATTAATGTTTTATATTTTTATTATAGCACACTAACATTGCGCGCTAGCAGACTCTTTATTCTCGCCAGGCTTTTTCTATATCCTGAAGCCATATTTTTCCCATTGCCTTGCTCGCAGAACTCACCACGGCTAAATTTAATTGAGTTGGTTGAAATATTTCCTTGGCTAAACGAGAAACATCCTGTAAAGTTATTTTATCTATTTTACTTAAATATTCCTCGGGTGATTCATAAGGTTGGTTGATGATCGCATCTTTCGTTATCCAGGTGGCATAATTATAAACGCTATCCAGGCTTAAAGCCAATTTACCATGAATATTAGTTTTGGCATTTTTAAATTCTTCTTCAGTAATTTTGCCCTGAGCCATTTCTTTCAGTTGGGAAATAATACCCCGAAGGCCTAGACTAACTTTTTTAAGATTTAGCCCGGTATTAATACAGAAAAAACCATAATCTAAATAAGAAGGGTTCTCGGCATTAATATAGTAAGCAGCCCCCAATTCTTCTCTAATAACCTTAAACAAGCGAGCTGACATTCCCCCATTGAGAATAGTTAAAAGCACTTGCAGGGCATATTTTTTCTGACTAAAACAATTGATGGAAGGGAAACCTAAAACTAGATGGCACTGATTAGAGTCTTTTGTTTCTAACTGCGCTTGCGGTTTTGTTTGCGCAATTTTCTTTACTTTGTTTTTGGCTTTAGTCGTTTTGGTCGGAGCACTGCCAAAATACTTATTGAGGCTAATTAAAGTTTGCTTTTCGTCAAAATTGCCACTAATGACAAGCAAGGAATTAGGGGCAGTGTATTGCCTCGTAGCATAGGCTACTAGTTTGTCTCGCGTTACTGCCGAGACTGATACCACTGTGCCAGCAATAGACCAACCCCCAGGATTGTTTTTTCCATACATTAGTCCCGTGAAGACCTCATTGACATGCTCCATGGGATTATCTTCATACATATGTATTTCTTCAATGATAACCCCCTTCTCTTTGGCTAATTCAGCTTCGGGAAAGAGAGGGTGCAAATACATGTCGGAAATTATATCCAAAGCAGTATGCAAATATTTTTTATCAACCTTAACCCAATAGCCAGTCACTTCGTTGTCAGTATAGGCATTATAGATACCCCCAAGAGTATCTATCTCTCGGCTGATCGCTTGAGGAGTAGGTCTTTTTGTCGTGCCCTTAAAGCACATATGCTCCAGAACATGGGAGATGCCTTGGGTAGCCAAGGTTTCATATTCTGCCCCTGTTTTCACTATCATCTCCACCTTTACGGACATTACCTCCCGAGAAGGAACCATTAAAACCTTTAAGCCATTCTTTAAAACAGAAATCTTATGAATTTGCATAAAAAATAACTTTTCTAAAATTTGTTTATTTATTAGAGGGCGTATCGCAAGCAGACAAGGCCTATATCTAACGGGCTACAACGCCATTTCTCGTTTTTTGAGATAGCTTAAAATGACAAAAACAATCGGAATTCTATGCAAACAGCCTTCCGAGGGATTCAAATATAATACCGTTAGAATTCTTCTTCCGAGAGTTAGAATTCTAATTAAATTATTTCGTGAGCTAACAAGGATTTTAGAATACCATCCTGAATAAGCATGTTCTTGATGCTGGGGAAAGGGAAAAATGCTTTTTGTACCCCTGCCACACCGGGAGCTACTGTATAATAATCAAATACAAAGACGATAGCTTGGTCGGTAATGTAAAAATTAGCATAATTTTTGGCTTCAGGTCCAGCTCCTGCGTTAATCATTTCGTCATTAGAAATATTTAAACCTTTCAAATATTTAATAGTATTATTAGACAAGAAGGTTAAATAGCCGCTTCCCTCAGCAAACAAATCGGTCAAAACGATGTTTTTGTTATCCTCCAGATTATAATTAACTGTAGTAGTTTTATGGCCAGGATGAGCGTCGCCAGCCAACATGGCTTCCTCATTAAATAGAATACTGGCAATTTGATTGGATAAATATTCTACTTTGTAATCGATAGTTAAATAACTTTTAAAATCTTGAGGAATAGCGGTATTAGTTTTCCGCGCTGCTACTTCTTTTTTAAAGGCAACTATTTCCTCGTTAACCTTGTCGGCCAATAACTGATTTAATTTAGCTTCTGCCGCAGAGTTATTAATATTCTTGAAAAGTGGGTAAGTGACCTTAATAGTATAAGGAGTGGTGCTGTCCCCTTCCGAAATAGTTTTGGGATTAAAGAGAGGCTCTTGCGTCTGCGCAGCCTTGGTGGTAGTAGTCACGCTCTCAATTTTTGAGGCTTTATGTGCCCGGATAATCACAAATACAAGCACAATAGCCAAAATGGCTACCAACGCTATGACGACAACTTTCCAATTTTTCTTAAGAAAGCTAGTAAGTTTTTTTACCATAGATAAAAATA
Source organism: Candidatus Paceibacterota bacterium (assembly GCA_035404205.1). Classification (NCBI taxonomy): domain Bacteria; kingdom Bacillati; phylum Minisyncoccota; species Minisyncoccota bacterium. The sequence goes on from DAONGQ010000013.1 coordinate 8,712, forward strand.
TTATTTATAGATCTCTGCCACTATAGCATGGATAGCAAAAAAATTCTAATAGCGCACCATGGCGAAAAGCTATTTTCCGGCAAACTGTTTAGGCCTCTTCTTTCAAAAAAACTTGAAAAAAACAAGTGAATGTATTAAGATGAGTCTGCGAGTAGTTATTCCGCGGTAGCTCTCCGCCAGCTAGCGGAGGTAGAGCGGATACAGCTTTTATACATATGTATGTATACAGTTTATGCAATTTATAATGTAAAACATAATAAGTTTTATATTGGTCAAACTAAAGATTTGGCCGAAAGAATAAAATTACATAACGCAAGGGTATTTAAAGGTTGCTACACTTCTAGGTTTGATGGAGAATGGCAAATAGTTTACAATGAGACAGTAGCTACCAGGCAAGATGCCTTGATAAGAGAAAACAACTCAAAAGTTTTAGGGGAAGAGGGTTTATAAAATCATATATTCCGCGGTAGCTCAGTGGTAGAGCGGCTGCCTGTTAAGCAGTTGGTCGTAGGTCCGAATCCTACCCGCGGAGCA
>DAONGQ010000014.1:0-2205 GCA_035404205.1 Candidatus Paceibacterota bacterium
AACGCGGGTTTTGCTTAAGATGGAAAGAAACTAAGAGCAAGTGGTGGATGCCTTGGCACCAAAAGGCGATGAAGGACGTAGTGTAGCTGCGATATGCTTCGGGGAGGCGCTTAACAGCCTTTGATCCGGAGATCTCCTAATGGGGTAACCCAATATAGCAAACCTATATTATCCCAATTTATTTGGGAAGCATACCCGGGGAAGCAAAACATTTTAGTACCCGGAGGAAAAGAAAAGAATTTTTTAACTACTAAACCTATTGATTAGAATTTATTTTAATCAATAGCTATTAGTGGTTATCTATTCCCTGATTAGCGGCGAGTGAAAGGGGAGGAGTCTAAACTTTTTTTCAATAATTTATTGTTGAAAGGAAGGGTTAAAAGAGTAATACCTTTCTACCGCAAGGTAGAAGAAGTTTTAACATAATGATTTTGTTAGCAGAATTCTGCTGGAAAGCAAGACCATAGAGGGTGAAAGTCCCGTATGCGAAAACTTTATCATGACTTCAGTGTATTATTTCTTGAGTAGTCAGGCGACTGAAAGCGTCTGATGAATTCGGGTGAACTACAATCTTAATGACGCAAGTCGTTAAGTCACCCAAGACTAAATACTTTTGGCGACCGATAGTGGACAAGTACCGCGAGGGAAAGGTGAAAAGCAGCCCGGTGAGGGCGATGAAATAGTAACTGAAACCACTTTGCTTACAAGGAGCCGGAGCTTCGCTATATGCGGAGTCACGGCGTGCCTATTGAAGAATGAGCCAACGAGTTTGCGTTTGTTATTTTGTTTAATCCCGCTCTGCGGGAGGAGGCACAGGGAAACCAAGTCTTAATAGGGCGTTTTCACTTTTTTATTCTAACTGATATTTATACCAGGAAGAATAAAAAAGATGAAGAATAACAAGTGCAAGACCCGAAGCCAGGCGAGCTTACCATGAATAGGGTGAACTTTGAGTAAAATCAGAGGGAGGCCCGAACCCGTTAGCCGTGCAAAACTATGGGAGGATTTGTGGTAAGAAGCGAAAAACTAATCGAGCTTGGTAATAGCTGGTTCTCTCCGAAATAGTTCTACGACTAGCGGTTTGTTATCCTAGTAGGGGTAGAGCACTAGCTGGTGTGTAATGGGCGAAAGCTCGGCATACCATTTAAACTCCGAATACTATTGGGTTATGCAAACTAGTCAGACTGTGGGGGCTAAGCTCCATGGTCGAGAGGCAAAGAATCCTGATCGCAGTCTAAGGTCCCAAAATTTTAGCTAAGTGCAGTCTAAGGTAGTAATTTCCCGAAGACAGTTAGGAGGTTGGCTCAGAGGTAGCCATCCTTTAAAGAGTGTGTAACAACTCACTATCATATCCATTTATGGATTGGGAAATTGCGCCGAAAACGTACAGGGCTCAAGCTAAGTACCGAAGACGCGGGAACGTTAATTCGAAAGAATTGTACGTTCGGTAGGAGAGCATTTCTTAAGCAGTGAAGGTTGACTCGTGAGAGCAGCTGGAGCTTAAGGAAGAGAGAATGTTGGCACAAGTAACCGCAAGCCAGATGCGAAATCTGGCCACCGTAAATTCAAGGTTTCCTGGGCAATGTTAATCATCCCAGGGTTAGGCGTACCTAAGGCGATGGCGAAAACCGAAGCCGATGGACAACTGGTTAATATTCCAGTCCTTAATTAATACACGATGGGGGGAAGGAGGAAAAAAGATTGAGTGTCTTAATGGTTTGACATTGGGGGCAAGAGAAGCGCAAAGCAGGAAAATCCACTTTGCTATCTTTAATGATAACTTCGTTTGCAGTCAGAAGGTCGGATTCTGTCCGGCTAACTCAATCGTAGAGCCTTCCGAGAAAAACCTCTAAGGTTCTCCGCAAGGTGAACAAATATTAATTAAATCGTACCGTAAACCGACACAGGTGAATGGGGCGAGTAGCCCAAGGTGAACAAGTGATTTCTCGTTAAGGAACTCGGCAAAACAGCAGACGTAACTTAGGAATATGTCTTTCCTTATCGTAAGATTAAGGGCGCAGTTAAAGATATCAAGCGACTGTTTAACAAAAACACAGGTCCCTGCTAAGTCATAAGACTATGTATAGGGGCTGATACCTGTCCGATGCCAGAAGGTTAAGAATGCCGGTTAGCTAACGCAAGTTGGTGAAGCTGAGTGTTTTAAGCCCTGGTCAATGACAGCGGTAACTATAACCGTTCTAAGGT
>DAONGQ010000014.1:2305-8106 GCA_035404205.1 Candidatus Paceibacterota bacterium
AGCGAAGTTCCTTGTCGGGTAAGTTCCGACGCGCATGAAAGGTAAAACGACTTGATAACTGTCTCAACGAGAAGCTTGGTGAAAATGCGAGTCCTGTGAAGACGCAGGGTACCCGCGGCAAGACGAGAAGACCCCGGAAGCTTTACTGTAACTTGGTATTGACTTTAGGGTTTCGATGCGTAGCGTAGTGGGTAGGATTTGAGGTCTGGATTTCGGTTCAGGCTGATCCGTCAATGAAACACCCATCTTTGAAACTTTAAATTCTAACCTTGGCGATTAAACGTTAAGGGACAGTGCCTGGCGGGCAGTTTTTGTGGGGCGCAATCCTCCTAAAAAGTAACGGAGGAATTTAAAGGTTAGCTATCTCGCGATGGAAACGCGAGAGATAGTATAAAGGCAAAAGCTAGCTTTACGGCAAGGAAGATGTTCCGCGCCGTTGCGAAAGCACAACTTAGTGACCCGATGGTTCTATGTAGTAGGGCCAGAGACACTAGACAAAAGTTACTCCGGGGATAACAGGCTGGTGGAGTCCGAAAGTTCATATCGACGACTCCGCTCGGCACCTCGATGTCGGCTCACCCTATCCTGGGGCTGGAGTAGGTCCCAATGGTCCGGCTGTTCGCCGGTTAAAAGGGTACGCGAGCTGGGTTCAGACCGTCGTGAGACAGGTCAGTCTCTATCTGCCGTGGGCGTTGATACTTGAGGGGAGTTGGTGATAGTACGAGAGGACCTCACTGAACGGACCTCTGGTCTACCGGTTGTTCCACCAGGAGCACTGCCGGGTAGCTATGTTCGGAAGGGATAAGCGCTGAAAGCATCTAAGCACGAAGCCCACCCCAAGATTAGGTATCGTTATAGATGCGTGGGAGACGACCACGTTAATAGGCTTTAGGTGTAAGATCCGTAAGGATTTAAGCCGAGAAGTACTAATCAATCAATTCTTTCCATCTTTAGCAAGATCTGACACTAATCGGATTTTGATTTGGTATTCATATATTTTAAATAATTAGAAAGCAGTGTTCTGGTGATAATAGCTTCTTAGGTCCCACCCGATCCCATTCCGAACTCGGTAGTGAAAATGAGAGGCGCCGATGATACTATTTGGGAAAGTAGGTATCGCCAGAACACTGCTTTTTAAGTTTAATAAAGACACTCTTTATAGAGTGTTTTTATTATGATTTGACAATACTATAGCTGCGAGTTCATAATGAAATTAGAATTACGTAATTGATATATTTTTTATGGCTTTAAAAAACAAAAAGCTTCTGCTGGGAAGTATTTTATGTCTTGTATTGTTAGCCGCGAGTTCCTTGCTGATAGTTGATTATTTGAAACCGGCTGATATTTTTGAAAGAGGGGCTAAATCTTGCCATAACTTCATTAATCAATCACTTTTAGAAGTGCCCGGCACTTCTAAAAAGGTAGCTGTCTACAGTCCTTTATGCCTAGTTTCTAAACTAGGTAAGACCCAATTTTTTGATTCCTCAAGTTCATTAACCATTCTCAGGCCCGGAGATATGATTATCCGTTCCATCAACCTAACTCACGAATTTGATGCCAAAACCATCAGTTTTTTAACTATCGATGAAGATGTGGTTAGCAATCCCATTCTAGCCCATGTTATATCTCTTCAGTTTAACAAGATTACTGGTGGCATGGTTCCCTTAGAAAAACCTACGGGTTATGTCACCATTTGCGGAAAAGCCAATAATGACGATTCGGCTTTTAACATATTTTTGTCGCCTACAGTCATAAATAGTACTTTAATTAAAAATAACTCTCTTTATTTTTGTTCTCATCTTTTAAACACCAAACAAATGCCTGTTTTGGATGTGGGCTTTCTATTAAAAAACACAACACCCGATATTAAGTTAAAACTGTATTTTCCTCCCATGGAAAAATGGGGTGAAAAAATAACTGCCCAAGATTTTTATGATAATTTTAATTATTTTGCGCCTTTTAACGTTACTCAAATTTAATAGTTAGTTTTATTGTATTTATTTTTCCATATGAAACTGAAATATTTAGGAATATTAATTGTAGTGATGATGATAGCAGCATTTATCGGAATTAATAAATGCCAGGCAATGGCGACAGAATCAGACGCCAAGGCCGCTATAGATGCTGCCGAATTGAATGAAACGGAAACTGCCGTAGTGCAAAAGTATTTAGCCAATACTACCAAAGATTTTACATCAGCCGACCTTCATACCTTGATTGATATCACTAAGACCCAGTACGAAAATACTCTCAATTTTAATTTTGGGTGCCATGGTAGTGCCGGTAAGGGTAGCGACGTTTTAAATAGTAATAACAGTTGGTTTACTGACCAATATGAAACTTTTGTCATGTTTGACATAGAATTTAATCAGCCAGTGACAAGTGGTTTATTCAATACAGAGCAGGAAGTTCGTTTTCCTGGCCAAACTGAAGCTGATAGGAAAGATGCATTGCAGGAAAGATACGCAAGGCGACTTCACAATAATTCTGGTTCAGTTGGTTTAGCAGTAAGTCTAAATGATGCGGTAACCAACCAGACCGTAGCGGCTAATGCTTCTGTGAGTAATGATAATTCAAGTTTTGTCACGGCAACCGATATCACAGTGAACCTCGCTAATACAGATGCATCGGGTAAAACTCTGAATGCGCAAGAAATTTTAGATCTGTGTATAAAAAAATGCTTAGCTGAATATGGCAAAAATGCCGATGTAAAATGCAACCAAGTCTGTAGTATTGCCAGGTGCGGTTGCAGGGATACAGATAACAACGGTTCCTTGGAAACTGTTTGCGAGCCTGGACAATTCGGTGTTCCGTGTTTGGGAGTAGCGAGTTGTGATGTCCGTATTTGCGACAATTTGGAACTAAATAAACCAACAACAGGGGCAACAACGATAAAGGGTCAGCCTGTTAATACGAATGAAAATCCTCAAATGACTGGCAACATTGTTCCCATTGTTTCTACTAGTTGCGATGGCCCTGTGTGCATTATTAATACCAACATGTCTAGCAAAGATGTTTATTCTTATAGGGCCTGGCAATTTAATGCTAATGGGGGATTATTAAACTTATCCAATGATAGTCCTTTTCTAAGCAAAAGCGCTAGTTTACTCAATGTGCCATTAACAGTTGGGACCGATATGGTTATTTTTCAAATTCAGGCTATGAATAGTCCAGAGACAAAAGAAATACGGATGAACTGTAGTTGCAAATAAGTGACAGTGGCAATTCCGTGCGATTCCCATTAAGATGGATATTCTTTATTTAGTGGTTAAACCCCGTGCTTTTAGCGACGGCGCAGGATCTTCCGCTATATTTATTATTAATAGCTATATAGAAAAGACACTTTATGAATAGTGTGTTTTTTTATTTGCTTGACTTAGAAAAAAGAGTTATCATATTCTACAAGGAGTATGTTTCGTTAGCGTTTTTGGTAAAAGGACGGTTTAATAAAAATTTATTTTTGGTTTATGTCTAAAATAAAACCGTATATTAAAATTATTTTGCTAGTGCTACTCGTAGTCTTATTAATAGCCATTGGCTGGTTTGGGTGGATGAGTTATAGGTCTTCGAGTATCACTAAGGCATTTTACTCTCAGTATAGCCAATGTGTGACCACTCAAGATGCTAACTGTTTTAAAATTTTAGCAGCCGACTATCCGCAATTAGCGAATTTAATTATTGATGCGGCAAATAATATCATAGTGCCAGAAGATGATAATTTCGGAAAACTATCGCTAAACTTATTCTCTAAGAGCTATTTAATTCCTTTGCAGAATTTTTCCTTTTCTACTCATGGAATCGGCATAAAATCTGTTCAGTTAGTATTATCTGGTTATACCCCCATTGTAGACCAAAAGAGCCTCAGCCAAGGCCAGGCTGCCCTTGTTTCTCAAATTTTTGGTAACCAAATTTTTAAAACAGGTCAATTGGTCCAAGCCATATTCACTTTACAATATAATAAAGGTCAGATGGTACTAACCAACTATTTTGTAAAATAACTATTGAATATGAAAAATCATTTGAAATCAATTGTTCTAGTATTCATTCTAATTTTGGGCCTATGTGTAACTTTTGTGGCAAGGGCTGCTAAAACTGATGAAATTAACGACACCGTTATAGTCGGAACTAAAATTTTGGCTAAGGACGGACCCGATGTTTCAGTAGTTATACCAGAACCCCCCGAGGTGGCTCCTTCTAAAGTTCTTACTGTTACAGTAAATAATATAGATGGTTCCAGTACTTCCACTAGCTCATATAAAACTTCCGACGGAACAACAGTTGCCATTAGTAGAACCAAAAACGCTGATGGGACCGTTAATGAATCTATATCTACCAATGACGGTAAAACTATAGAGTCTCGCGGAGTGGTTTTAGATGGAACAGAGAAACCAGGGGATACTCCAAATTATGCTAGTCAAATAAATTTTAGTGGTACTACCACACAGAATCCTACCACTGGCGGCTCTGCAACTACTGGGGTTGTTACTAACGGTTATGGTGTGCCTCAATATTTGCAAACTATAGCTACCCAAAAAAATCCGGACAAGAATGACCCTAACTCTACATTAGTGACAACTATTGTTTCTAGAGTAAGCCTCGATGGATCCACGGCCTTGAGAACGACCATTCAAGAAACTCACTACACTATCGTTAATGGTCGGATGGTAGCTCTAACCTATACTACAGCTTGGACAGGAATAGGTGATAAAGCGCTCGATACAGAACTGAACAGAGGAATAGGTGTTGGTAGTGTGGCTGTTGCTAGCAATAATAGTAAAGCCAGTCCCTATAGCGAGCCTATTAAGGTGTTCTCTCAAATAATAGGGGAATCACTTGAAAGCACTGATACTGGTAAAGCAACTGCTGGTGCTGACTTGGTGAAGACCGTTGAAGATTGGTGCGAAACTAATCCTGATGATATCTCGTGTACGGGAGTAAAATCTTTTTGCGACATCCACCCCTCCGATCCTATTTGTGTAGGAGTTCCTGATTATTGTGAATTACATCCCGCAGATGTTATCTGCACAGGTGTTAAAACTTTCTGCGAAACATATCCAAGCAATCCTGCTTGTAATTCAAATCCTACCTTCTGTGAATCTCATCCTTCTGACCCTTCATGTAATATTGTTTCTTTCTGTGTAGCTAATCCTTCGGATCCATCTTGCGGTGGCTCTTCTGTGTGCTTAATTTCGAGCGCAGAAATTACTCCCAATAATAAAATGGTCTATGTGGGCAGTAAATTATCTCTTAATTGGGACAGCAATGGCTGTGACAGTTGTGTTTTAAGCTGTACAGATTCTTCTAAATGTGGAATAGATACCACTCAAAATTACGCTACTAGCGGTCATGTAGAGGCCAAACCACAAGCAGGGTATTATGCTTATAAAATTACTTGTACTGGTCCTGGTTTGAACAATGTCTCTGAAAAAGTTCTCACCAACGGCGCCTATACTGAATGCAACACTTCTCAACCGGATAATTGCCTAAGGATTAGGCGACCATTTATCTTTGAGACTCCTGCCTTTATTAATGCTCTGCTAGGCAAAAATTAAAGGATATTGGTTGTGTGCTTTAAAGCTACCCTTTAAAGGGTAGCTTTTTTTATTTTAAAATTTTATGCCCATTGACAATTATAATAACGTGATTTAGAATAAGCTTAGTTTTTGTTGCTCTTTTACAATCTTGTTTACTAGAAACAGTATTCTATACTATTTTGAAACCGGGAGGTGGAGAATGAAACGCACTGCTGCTTTCGTATCGCTTTTTCTGTCTTTTTGTTTCTTGTTTTCTTGTCTCATTCC
>DAONGQ010000015.1 GCA_035404205.1 Candidatus Paceibacterota bacterium
TTTTTTGGCAAGATATTTTTTACGATTTCTTCAAACTCTTCTTTCTCCAAAGTTTCTTTCTTAATCAATTCCTTGGCCAAAGTATCTAGGGTAGTGACATTATCCTTCAGCAATTTAGTCGCCTGAGCATGAGCTTCATCTACCAATTTTTTGGTTTCGCTATCTATAATCTGGGCTGTAGCTTCTGAATAAGCCTTCTCGGTTGATAGGTCTCTCCCTAAAAATAGCATAGTTTCTGGTTTACCCAAAGATACTGGTCCTAATTTATCACTCATACCGTAACGAGTTACCAAATTTCTAGCTAAAGTGGTAGCCACTTCAAGGTCATTAGCAGCGCCAGTAGAAACTTCTTTAAAAATAATTTCTTCAGCCGTATAACCCCCTAATAAAGTAATTAGTTCAGCCTTAAATTCAGATTTTGTTTTAAAATGTTTATCTTCATTGGGCATTTTTAAGGTATAACCGGCAGCCTCGCCACGGCTAATAATAGAGATTTTTCTTACGGTATCAAATTGTGGATAAAAAGCCGTTACTAAAGCATGTCCAGCTTCGTGATAAGCGGTAATTTTCTTCTCTTCTTCTGTAAAAACAGCGCTTCTTCTTTCGGGACCTAAAATAACTTTTTCGATAGACTCCAGAATATCTGTTTCCGCGATAGATTTTTGATTTCTTTTGGCGGCTAAAATTGCGGCCTCGTTCATTAAATTAGCTAGTTCGGCTCCCGAAAAACCAGGTGTTCTTTCGGCCACTTGTCTGAGATTAACATCTTTGTCTAAGGTTTTGTCCTTGGAATGAATTTTTAAAATTTCCTCTCTATCATTAATGCTAGGTAAATCCAAAACTACCCTTCTATCGAATCTTCCCGGACGCAAAAGAGCCTGGTCTAGAACATCTGGTCTATTAGTAGCCGCAATCACGATGACATTAGTTGACCTGTCAAAGCCATCCATTTCTACTAATATTTGGTTAAGAGTTTGTTCTCTTTCATCATGTCCGCCGCCTAGTCCAGAGCCCCTTTCTCTCCCCACAGCATCAATTTCATCTATGAAGATAATAGAAGGAGACATTTTTTTGGCCAAGGCGAAGAGGTCCCTGACGCGAGAGGCGCCTACGCCGACAAACATCTCTACGAATTCAGAGGCGGATACGTGGAAAAAGGGTACTTGGGCTTCGCCTGCCACTGCTCGAGCTAACAAAGTTTTGCCAGAGCCGGGCGCGCCAACCATTAATACCCCTCGCGGAATTTTGGCGCCTAAATCTTGAAATTTTTTAGGGTTTTTTAAGAATTCAACTACCTCAGCTAATTCTTCTTTGGCTTCCTTTACTCCCGCGACATCTTTAAAAGTAATGCTGTCTTTATCGGGAGTAAAAAACTTTATGTTAGCTTTACCGAAAGAAAAGGCCTGAATAGCCCCTTTTTCTGTTTGCTTCGTTAAGCTTCTAAACAAGAAAAACATTAGCCCCAAGGGTAAAATAATTTGCAGTAAAGTGGAGACTATTTCCCAGAAGTTGGAATTATTAACATTAATATCGACTGATTGCAGAGCTTGTTCAGTAACACCAAAATTTTTGAGAGTTTCTACGACAGAGACGTTCGGTTCCTTAGAAACGAAAAATACAGTTTTCTTGTCTGCAGCTGTGGCGATAATATCGGTGGCGGTAGTATCAATTTTAGCGATCTCATTGTTATTAATTTTTTGGGCTAGCTGAGAAATAGTGAGAATATTCTTTTTACTTTTAGCGGTAAAGCTGTTGATTACAAAAATAACAACCAAAATAAGGAAAAGAATCTGGCTGCTTTGTTTGAGAAAATTAGCCCACTTTTGACTGTTTTTAATTTTGGGCACATCAATTTTGTCCATGCTGTATATGTTTTATTTAGCTTAAACTACGATTACTATAGTAGAAAAACTTTAAAATAGCAACCACATTAAAACCCCCGCAGAGCAGGGGTTTTAGAGGCTTATTAGCGATTGGCCAGATTACTTACAATGGCGTTTAGATTACCCTTAGCGGTGGTAATGATAAGGTAATTATTATAGATAATATAATTTAACTCCGTGTTAGCAGTTTTATACGTAATGTAACGAGCTGTGCCTCCAATAGGCAATACCCTATCTTTGAAAGCAATAGTAGAGGGTTTCACTACTGGTTTGATAAACATATTAGCTGCGCCGTCTAGCATACCTTTCTTTTCCCAGTTTGCCATTAATGTTTTCATGGTATCGGGCGAATTAGTTTCTATTACTACGCCTAAACTGGGTTGGATATCACCATAGAAAACATAGACTGCATATTTATCGGTAATGATATCAGTGAATCCTGCCGGCAGGCTTTTAAAGAGGACCGCGAGTATTTCTTTGGCGCCCAGAAACTGCCCTTTATAATCTATACGAATAGGTTTTAAGGTATTCACGGGAGTGGCTTTATTTACTTCAGTCTTAATTAAAGAAAGAACTGTAGCTGCCAGACTCTTATTAGTAAAGTCTAAGGGTAGGGGAGAAACAGCGATGGGCACATCAGCTGTACTAGGGATTTCAATGAAAGGAGTAGGTGGCAAGGTGACGACAGTGGTGGTGGTTACTTGAGCGCAAGTGCAATCGCCGGCGTTAGAACAGCTAGCGCCAGTACCGGTTACGGTACAGATAGGTTGATTTTCTAAATCACAACCGCACTTGAAATTGCTTACAGATACTACTGGGGTTTTAGGCTGAACAAACTTTGGCCAAATAAATTTATAGGCCGCAAAACCTCCTCCTCCCAATATGATAAGTCCCAAGACCACCAGCAGCCAAACGGGTAATTTCTTTTTCTTTGGCGGAGTGGGAATATTTTCAGCCGGTATGCCATCTACTTGATTATTAAAAGTCGGGGTTATAGGCGGGGGCACCGCAGTTTGATTGGCAAAAGGATTGTTGGGTGGCTCATCAACAGTAGAATTATTTACTGTAGGCGGGACCATATTAGGAACTGATGATACTGTTTGATTAAAGCTAGCGTTAGGGGATTCAAACGAGGGAAGCGACCCGCCATTATTTTTTAAAGTTTCCATATCGCTATTCATGGTGCGAATAAAAATATTATTCGGGGGTGGGGCAAACTGATTATTTTGATCATTGTCCGTCGTTGGCGACGAATTAGAATTAAACTGCGCGCCAAAAGTATTATTATCCATATTGAGACAAAAACAAATTAATTGTTTCTAGTTTTACTTGCTATCATAACATTATAAGTTGATAAATATTAAAAGTCAAAATAAAAAACAGCCCATAATAATAACGAGCTGTTTTTAGAATTAATTTAGTAATTTCTTCTCGGTGGACGCCTATCAGTCCTGCCGAAATCTCTACGCGGTCGCGCAGAATAAGAAGAGGGCGCGGTTCCATTGTTAGCCGGTTCTGGCATAGTATTGAATTCCTTCATAGAAAGGGAGAGCTTGCCATTTTCTACTTTCTTAATTCTTACCTTAATAACATCTCCTAGATTAACAACATCAGTGACATTATTGACGTGCCAAGGAGCCATCTCGGAAATATGCAGGAGCCCGTCATGATTGGAATCTAAGTCAACAATCGCTCCGAAATCTTTTATTTGGCTAACCTTGCCCTCAACGACATCACCTTCATTATAGGTTTTGGTGGAATTGGTAATCATAAGAATAGCTTTATCGGCGCCGGCCTTATCTAGAGCGGTAATATAAATTGTGCCATCTTCCTCTATGTCAATGGTGGTTTCAGTTTCTTTAATTATTTGGTTAATGTTTTTGCCGCCGGGCCCAATTAATCCGCCAATCAATTCAGGGTTGATGTGCAGGGTATAAATTCTCGGAGCCAGAGGAGATAATTCTTTTCGCGGCTCAGTAATGACTTGGTGCATCTTGTCTAATACTTCTAATCTAGCCCTGCAAGAATTAGCAAAGGCTTCTTTGAGTATGGCGACGCTTACACCATCAACTTTGACATCCATCTGTATGGCGTTAACACCGTTGCGTGTGCCAGAAACCTTAAAGTCCATATCGCCGTGATGATCTTCTGGCCCCTGAATATCTGTTAACAGTTTATATTTTCCAGTGGCGTCTGACATCATTCCGCAAGCAACACCGCCAACTAATTCTTTTATAGGCACACCGGCAGCCATTAGGGCCAAGCTGGTAGCGCAGGTAGAGGCCATAGAGGTGGAGCCATTGGAAGATAAAACTTCCGAGACAGCCCGAATCGTATAAGGAAAAGTTTCAGTAGCCGGTATCATGGGGAGAACACCCTTTTCTGCCAAAGCGCCATGGCCGATTTCTCTTCTTCCCGGCCCCCTCATAGGACCAGTTTCGCCAGAGCAATAGGGTGGAAAATTATAATGATGGATAAACTTTTTTGTTCCAGTAATTTCCATGCCCTGGATAGTTAACTCGTCGCCAGGCGCGCCCAAAGTAATCACTGATAAAACATGGGTCTCGCCACGCATGAACAAGGCTGAACCATGAGCGCGGGGGAGAATATCTAAAGCAATTTCTATGGGCCTGATCTCTGTTAATTTTCTGCCATCGGGACGTTTTTCTTCTTCGATAGCTTTTTTGTGAACTAAATTATTGATTTCTTCTTCTATGTATATGCCTACTAATTTTAAATCATCACTACTCCACTTTTCTTCTTCTATAAGATAAGTATAAAGATTGTCTTCTATAGTTTTTAGCTGCTCGTGATTTAAACGCTTATTTCCATCGTAATTAAAAATAGCTGGCTCAAGTTTGCCATTCAGAAAGTTTTTGATGATAGCAATTTTTTCTAGGGATAGTTCAGCCAAAGGAATAACCATTTTGGGCTTAGCTTCTTTAGCTATAATAGTTTCTTGGAAATCAATTAATTTGTTGATTTCTGTTTGCGCTATCTCCATTGCGCGGCCAATTATTTCTTCGCTGCATTCTCTTGCTCCGCCCTCAAGCATGTTAATTTTGTTGCGATTTCCAGAGACTACCATATCCAGAACTAATCCTTCTCTTTGGGAAAAGGTGGGATTAACGATAAATTCGCCGGTGGCAGTATAACCAATGCGCACAGCAGCCACTGGCCCTCCCCAAGGAATATTTGATAAAGAAAGAGCGGTTGAGGCGCCTAATATTCCTAAAATATCTGGGTCATTATCTTCGTCAAGTGATAAACAAGTGACAATAACTTGTATTTCGCGGCGCAGATGATTATTAAATAGAGGTCGTAATGTGCGGTCAATTAAACGACCGACTAAAATAGCATTTTCAGAAGCGCGTCCCTCCCTCCTTACAAAACGGGAACCATAAATTTTCCCAGCAGCATAAAATTTTTCCTCATAGTCTACGCTTAAAGGGAAATAATCTATGTCAAATCTATCGTTTTGCCCAGCAGTGGCAGTGACAAGCACTGTAGTGTCTCCCATTTTAGCCAAGACCGACCCATTAGCCTGTTGAGCTAGATTGTTTATTTCTATACTAACGGATTTATCTCCGGAGACTGTCGTATAATTTCTTTTTTCCATAAACTTTTATTCAATTTTGTTTTTATTATTGCCTACAACGCGACCCCCTTCTAAAGGAAATCATTATTATCCTAAGAACATAAGGTTTAACAGAAGAAGTTATTTCGTTTTGTCTCTTTTGAGCCTGAAGGATGGGCGCATTTTGTTGGAAAACATTAAAAATTTTCCAGGAGCTTTATCTAAATCAATGAATTCATCTGCCAACTCTCTAAACTTGGAAGAAGTAGTTCTGCCAAAATTAGCTACCACTATATTTCTTCCCTGTTGTCTCAGGTACTCTATTAAGGGAATAAAGTCGCCATCGCCAGTTGCCAGCACGATGACGTCCATCAGAGAGCTATAGCGAATAGCGTCTACGGCTAAGCCTACGTCCCAATCAGCTTTTTTAGTGCCGTCTGGATAAACTTGCAAATCTTTCATGCGCATTTCTATACCCGCATTAGTTAGGGCATCAAAAAACAGACTTTCACCAGGCTCATCGGATTTGACTACATAAGCAATGGCCCTGACTAATTGTCTGTCTCTGACAATTTCTTTTAAAAGATTAGCAAAGTTAATACGAGCTTTATAAAGATTTTTAGCGGAATGATACAAATTTTGAGCATCAATCAAGACTAAAACTCTTTGATATTTGTTTGATATTAACATTAACTTTTTTTAAAGTAACAAGCAGAGAGAACATGAGCAAGGAACCAACTAAGCGTTCAATCCCAATTTCTTTACCAAGGAAGCGTATTTCTTGGCATCTGTTTTCTTGAGATAATTCATTAGCCTCTTTCTTTTGGAAACCATGCCTAAAAGACCTCTGCGAGAGTGTACATCCTGAGTATGAGTTTTTAGATGTTTGGTTAATTCGTCGATAGACTCAGTCAGGAGCGCTATTTGAACATTAGTGGAACCAGTATCTGTTTTATGAATTTTGAATTCATCAATAACTTTAGCTTTCTTTTGGGGTTTAAGCATATCTCTTTTTCTTTACTTTATAGACTTAATTTTAACGTCATTAGAGTAACATATTTTCCTCCTTTTAGCAACAATGGTGTATTCTATATTGATTTAATGTCGCAAAATGTATAAACTGAATGTGTCTTATGAAAGGAATTTTAAAGGATATGTCTTTAAAAATACCATTGTTAATTTATGGCTGCTCTCTCTTCTTACATTAATGATTATCTCGATTACTTAGAGATAGAAAAAAACAGAAGCCGTAAAACTCGCGAGAATTACGAGCGTTACTTGCGGCGATTCACTGATTGGCTCGCAGCCGCTGTCCATAAAAAAAGCGGTGATTTAGTCGTTCAGGATATTACGTTTGATTTGGTGAGACAGTATCGGTTGTGGTTGAATAGGGTTGTTTTGGAGGGAACCGAAGAGAATCTCAAAAAAAATACTCAGACCTACTATATAATAGCCTTAAGAAATCTGCTCAAATATTTAGCCAAAAGAGACGTACCTACAGTGGCTGCCGATAAGGTAGAACTCCCTAGAATGCCTATGAGGGAAATTAATCTTATTAGTTCCGAGGAACTAGAGCGTCTGTTAGACCAACCTAGAACCGATACCCTTAAAGGTCTCCGTGATAAAGCTATTTTGGAAACTTTATTCTCTACGGGTTTACGTGTTTCCGAATTGGCTAGCCTCAAAAAAGATTCCATTAACCTTAAAACTGGCGAATTTTCTGTGAAAGGCAAGGGCTCTAAAATTAGAGTGGTTTTTCTGTCAAACCGAGCCAAAATAGCTTTGGCTAATTATATAGCCAAGCGCCAAGATTTGGAGGAATATCTTTTTGTCTCTACTGGCTTTAACCAGAGCAAGACAAACGTGAAAGCTTTGACCACTCGCTCTATAGAAAGGCTGGTCAAGTATTATGCCGCGAGCGCTGGTATTACTAAGGATGTAGTGCCCCATACCCTACGTCATGCTTTTGCCACCGACCTGCTTCAGAATGGCGCTGATTTACGTTCCGTTCAAATGATGCTGGGGCACTCTTCCATTACTACTACCCAAATCTATACCCACTTGACCGATAAAGAACTGAAAGAGACTTATAGAGCTTTCCACGGGCGCAAAATGAAGGATAAATAGTTTATAAGGTTTATAGTGTTTATAAAGTCTGCACAGTAGGGTACGAAAACAATTTCGACTTAAAAGATTATTGATTTTTGGTTTTAAATGTTATAAATTAAACGAGTATTGTTTCCCGCCCATAGCTCTCCGCCAACTGGCGGAGGTAGATCCATTTTCGCAAAGTGATTGCTAACGAACTCTTAAGTAGCTCAATTGATAGTTCTAATTCAAAAGTTAATATTATTTCCCGCCCATAGCTCAATGGTAGAGCAGCTGCCTCTTAAGCAGTTGGTTGAGGGTTCGAATCCCCCTGGGCGGACATAATAAAAAAAGAACCCTATGGTTCTTTTTTTTGAATTCGGTATTTTTATTTTGGATACTGTTCAGAATTTAGAATACATGTGTGTGGCG
>DAONGQ010000016.1 GCA_035404205.1 Candidatus Paceibacterota bacterium
TGGTCTTATTTTAGCGCCACTAAAACAGCTTTTGGTTTTATTTATTGGACATTTTCTAACGTGCCTATACCCTTAGTCATTTATAGTCTGGCTCTTCTCATTATTTATCGTCAATATATCTATTGGCCAGAAAAGAAAGTGTGGAAACGACAAGGATTTTGGTATTTTTTGTCAGCGCTTACTTATATGCCATTTATTTTGTTTCTGTATCCTTGGCCCTATGTAGCCGGGTTTTTGGACTACTATGTTTTCAGAAAAAGAAACGCCCAATGGATCAAAACTCCGAGGACAAGGGACTAGGGGATAAGGAAGCCAGGCTTGCGTAAAATGTCTAATGTCTAATGACCAAACCAAAACCCAGATTTTATTTTTTGATACTGTTTAGACTTTAAATATCGGATATTGAAAATTAAAAAAACTGCTCATTTGAGCAGTTTTTTAGTATCCCTAGTTAACTCTTTCTACATATTCGCCAGTATCAGAATTTATTCTTATAGTATCGCCTTCTTTTATAAAAAGGGGAACGTTAATTTCGTAGCCAGTTTCTATTTTTACGGTTTTCATGGCTCCGGTAGCCGTATTGCCCTTTATAGCTGGCATAGCTTCGGTGACCAACATTTCTACCTTGGGAGCAATTTTAAAATCAAATATTTTCTCATCAATGCTCATAAGGCTGACGGGTATTTTTTCTTTCATAAAATGAATGCGGTTGCCGGCTGTTTCCAAAGGCAAGGTTATTCTTTCATTGGTTTTGGGGTCTTGAAACACAACATTGTTCCTGTCGTGGTAGACATAATTAGCGTTTCTATATTCCAAATCCATTTCATCGAATTGTTCTCCGGACTTGAAATTACGGTCCAGCACTTTACCGCTGATAAGGTGTTTAAGCTTTGTTTGGGTAAAGGAGGAGCCCTTTCCGGGTTTAACGAAAGCTACATCTACAATTTGGAAAGGTTCGTTATTAACCTTAATAACCATGCCTTTCTTAAAATCATTGGGACCAAGCATAGATAATATTTTTATTTTTTTATACCTGACTGGTGGGAAAATCTAAATATTCCCGTAAATCAGACAAGCCCAATAGTAACATAAAAAGTCGGTCTAGTCCAACAGCTATGCCGCTTGTAGGCGGTAAGCCTATTTTCAAAGCTTCGATTAAGTCATTATCTAAAGGAAAAACTTCTTTGCCGATTTTTCTTCTTATTTTTTGCTCTTCTTCAAACCGCGCCTGCTGTTCTTGCCCGTTAGTTAATTCAGAAAAACAATTGCCAATTTCTATTCCGCCTAAATAGCATTCAAATCTTTCTGTCCAGAAATTGTTTTTACTTTTTCTCTTGGCTAAGGCTCCTTGAGGCAGGGGGTAGTCGTAAATAATTAAGGGTTTATTCTTAGGGAATTTAGGTTCTATATAATTAAGGAATACGGAATAAAAAAGATCATTCCAATCGTTAATCTTGTCAACGCTGATATTTAACTTGGCGTTTTTAATAGCTCGTTTAAATCGTGCCACCGTTTGGCACGCATTTAAATCTAAATGAGCCCATTTTTTGTAAGCGTCGTTTACCTTTAATCTTGGCCATGGGGTTTTTAAATCAATCGCAACCTGATTATAAATCAATTCTGTTCCATGCCCTAGAGATTGATTAAGCGCAATAGTTAATAGTTCCAAATCATCCACTACTTGTCTGTAATCGGCAAAGGAGCGGTACCATTCCAAGAGAGTGAATTCGGCATTATGATAGGGGCTATTTTCCTCGTGTCCCCTGAAGCTTTTGGTTATTTCAAAAACATCTCCTACGCCAGTGGCTAAAAGTTTTTTTATGTTATATTCCGGAGAAGTAATTAGCCATCCTTCGGCTGTTTTAACAGGGTCCAAAAATGGCTCCATGCCCGGAATTGAATTTAACAAAGGCGTAGAAACTTCGGTAAAATTTTTTTTAATAAAAAAATCGCGAGTTGCTTGCATTAAAGCAGCTTTTTGTTTAATGAGTTTGACGCGAGCCGTATCGGTTACCCCCTTTTGCCAATTTTTACTGTTCTCGTTCCACCACGTTTCAAAATTAATTTCCGGCTCTTTCAGCTTTGTGATTTTCTCTGCCTGGAAGCCATCTATTAATTGCTTGCCTTGCAAAATAACTAAAGTACCCAAGGGTATAGCCGTTTTTTTAGTTAAGGTGAAATCTACTACTGTGTCAGCGGCTTTGAGAATGCCTTTTTGACAAGCGGGGTTATACTCTATAACCCTTCCCTTTAAAATCTGTCCTTTATTGTGTGTCATCATTTCAATTTTCCTAAGCACTATAGCTTAAATTGCATCTTTTGAGAAGGTAAAATACCGAGCTAATCCACAGTGATAAATGCTTTAAATATATTCGCTCAGAATATGATAACAACTTTATTAAACTATTGATTTTTTATTTTAATCATTGTAAGATACAAAAGCTTAGTAAGTTCATAAAGTTCATCAAGTTATAAAGTTATAAAGGGGAGCTCAGGATTTGGATTCTACTTTAAAAACTTTAAAAACCTTTCACTTTATAAACTAATACGCGCCCATAGCTCAATGGTAGAGCAGCAGCCTTTTAAGCTGTTGGTTGAGGGTCCGAATCCCCCTGGGCGCACAGGCAAGAAGTTCTTAAAATTTATCAAGTTATAAGGTTATAGACTGGGGCGCAGTGATTGGTTCTACTTTAAAAGTTTTCTTCTTTATAAACTTGCGTCCGTTTGACTTTGGAGCCGTTAGATGTTATATTATCTTGACTTAAATTTGATTAGTTTGTCTTGTTTATGCCGAACTCTACCCCAGAAAAAATAAATAACGGAACAACTGCTGGGACAACAACTCAGAGAGTTGCTACAAGCTTTAATTTAACTGGTATTGCCAAAGATATTTTAGCAGCGCTGACCCCAAAAAGCAGGGCTGTTTTAGAGATGCGTTTTGGCCTGGTAAATGATGAACCCCAAACTCTGGAAGCTATCGGTCAGGCTTATCACATTACACGCGAAAGAGTCCGTCAAATAGAAAATAATGCTTTCAGTTTAATTGATAAAAAAGAGCGCCCTGCTGATTGGACACTATTTGAGGATTTGGCTTTAACCGTTCTCAAGAATAATGGCGGCGCCATGGAAAGCGAAAGGTTTTATAAAGCCTTGGCTGATGAGTTGAATATGTCTAAGTCGGTGAAGCGCATGGCTAATTTCGCTCGCTTTTTCCTTAAATTGTCGGCCAATATTTGTCAAGAAAAAGATTCTGATAATTATTATAGCTATTGGCATCTGCAACATGATGATAGTTTTTACAAGAAAGATTACGAAACTTTTATTAAAAAGGTGATAGACAGATTACAGCAAGTGGGCGAGCCTGTGCCTTTTGACACTCTTTATAATTCAGCCAAAAATTGGTGGGCAAATCTTTCCGTGGCAGATTTTACTTCTTATTGTTCTATTAGTAAGCAAATTCAACGCAATCCTTTCAATGAATATGGTCTAACCAAATGGTATGAAATAAAACCGCGCGGCGTTAAGGATAGGGCTTATGCCATTATGAAACATGTTAAGAAGCCATTGCACTTCAGTGAGATTTCTAAATTAATTAATGAACCGGTAGCTATTAATGCCAGTGGAGAATTTATTTGGAATGATACCGATGGCGGAAATCTTTGGAAAAGAAATATTCAAGTGCAGACAGTTCATAATGAGCTGATTAAAGATAAGCGATTCGTTTTAGTGGGCAGGGGAATTTATGCTTTGACGCAATGGGGATATCAGCCGGGAACGGTGAGGCAAGTGTTGCAAAAAATACTTGGTGAAGCCAAAGAACCTTTGACTTTAGATGAAATCGTTAGCCGGGTCAAAGAACAAAGAGTCGTCAAAGATAATACTATCCTTTTGAATCTGCAGAATAAGAAATACTTTGCTAAGACGGCAGACAAACGTTATATGCTTAAAAAATAGTTTTTTTCGGTTTATGGGCTTTTTATTTTAAAGTAATTAAGCAGGCAATCATTTTTTGATTGCCTGTTTGCGTTTTGGTCCCTTTAGTCCTATTATTCTTTATATACTTATACGATGAATAGTTTAGGGATTTCGCTTTTAAATTTTCTGCTCAATATCCTCTCCATCATAGGCCGTTTTTTTGGAGAGTTTTGGTGGTTGATTTTACCGTTAATACTTATTCCCATTTACAGGGAGCTGGCGGCGGCCTACGATAAAAAGAAAAAAGCCGATGCTTTAGAATGGGCTAACCTTTTAATTATTCCCAGCCGAGATATTTTTAAAACCCCTAAGGCTATGGAAGAAGTTTTTTCGGCTCTTCATGCCGCTCCCGCCAAGGACCCTGTGCCAGATTGGTTCAGCTTTGAATTAGTCGGTTATAACGGGCAGATGTATTTTTATGTCAGGACTCTGAAAAAATATGTTGACTATATTAAGGCCCTGTTTTATGCCCAATATCCTACCAGTAGTATAGAGGTAGCCAAAGATTATTTTGATATTTGGCCGCCAATTGTGCCTGATAATAATTATAATTTCTGGGGGGCTGAATATATTCTTAAAGCTGATAGCGCTTATCCCTTAATCACTTATCCGGCATTTGAAGACCCCAAAGAGGAAAAAAGGTTAGACCCATTATCGTCCATAGCCGAGATAATGAGCAAGCTTAAAGACAAAGAACTATTGGCCTTAGAGATTGTTATTAAAGCTAGTGATGACAAGTGGAAAGAAAGCGGTTTAAAAATTATCAATAAGGCCATGGGGAGAGCAGAAGACCCAAAACCACTGACCTTTATGGCAGGGGTCATAGAATTTCTGGAAAACTTGTTATTAGGCGCTTTTCGACCGCCCAATTGGACAGAAATGAAAAAGGGAGAGCCCAAAAACACTCCTTTAAGTTCTGTAGAAAGGGAAGTTGCCGATAAGATAGGGGAGAAGATTGATAAGTTAGGTTTTAACGGCGGTATTAGAGCTTGTTACATTGCTCCCAAAGAAATTTTTTCTAAAACGACTAAATTTGCCGTGGAAAGCTATTTGAAACAATTCAGCACCCAAAATCTTAACTCTTTTCAGAGCAACGATGACATTAATATTTCCCTCAAGGGATTTTTCCACAGCGATGGTTTTGCTTTAAAGGGACGCAGTTGGTTTGCCGAGAGAAGGAATTTGATGCGTAAACGCAATTTGATGCAGAACTCTAAAAAACGCAATTTGCTGAAAAAGGGAAGTATCTTTAATGTGGAAGAACTAGCTACTATTTACCATCTTCCCATTAATGCCGTCCAGGCTCCTTCAATGGGCAGGCTGGTTAGTAATACGGGAAAGCCGCCGATTAATTTGCCAATTATTTCTGATTAAACTTATGGCTGATAATATTCCTATAAAAAAATCTTTTATCGTCGAAGATGAACAGCTCATTCCCTTGGGCTTAACTAATTTTAGGGGTGAATTAACTAAATTTGGAATTAAAGCTAAAGATAGGAGACGCCATATGTATATTATCGGTCAAACTGGCACCGGTAAAACTACCATAATGGAAAATATGGCTATAGCTGATATCAAAAATGGCTCTGGTTTAGGCATTATAGACCCGCACGGAGAATTTGCCGATTTGATGCTTGATTATGTGCCCGAGGAACGCATTAAAGATGTCGTCTATTTTAATCCTAGCGATTTAGATTGGCCTATTTCTTTTAATGTGATGGAAAATGTGGCTCCAGAGTCTCGTCACTTGATTAGTTCTGGCCTTATGGCGGTATTTAAGAAAATTTGGCCAGACGTTTGGTCGGCTCGAATGGAATACATCTTGAATAATACTTTGTTGGCCCTTTTAGAGTATCCTGAAACCACTCTTTTAAGCATCAACAGAATGCTAAGCGATAAGAATTATCGCCAAGTAGTCGTAGATTATGTAAAAGACCCTATGGTGAAATCTTTTTGGGTCAATGAATTCGCCAACTATAATGAAAAATATGCCCAAGAAGCGGTAGCCGCCATTCAAAATAAAATTGGCCAATTTATTTCCAATCCTTTAATTCGGAATATCATTGGCCAGAGACAAAGTAAAATCAACTTAAGAGAAATTATTGATAACGGAAAAATCTTGATTGTAAATCTTTCCAAGGGCTTGATAGGTGAAGATAATTCAGCCCTGTTGGGCGCTATCCTGATTACCGAGTTGCAATTAGCCGCCATGTCGCGCGTTAATGTTCCTGAAGCTGAACGCCCAGATTTCTATCTATATGTAGACGAGTTTCAGAATTTCTCTACTGATTCTTTTGCCAATATTTTGTCCGAAGCTCGCAAATATCATTTAAATCTTATCATGGCCCACCAATACGTGGCTCAACTCAATGATACTGTCCGCGATGCTATTATTGGAAACGTAGGGACTACGGTGCTATACCGTTTGGGCATAGAAGATGCTATGTATTTTGAAAACGAATGCGAACGCCAATTTAGCGCCATTGATATTTCCAATCTGCCTAATTTCAATTTCTATATGAGACTCATGGTGGATGGTTATATATCAGAACCATTTTCTGGCATAAATATTCCGCCCTTTGATAGAGTAAAATTTAATAACCGAGAAAAAATTAAGGAATATTCGCGCCATCTTTATAGCGATAAGCGGGAGGAGGTGGAGAAAACTATTAGCGATTGGAGTCTTTATAATTATGGCTTAGATATTGATAATCCTGCCGAAGCTAACGACGTCTCTAGTGTAAGGAGCAGTGGTAATGCAAAAGAAAAGGAAAAAACTCGCTGGGTGACCAAGTGCTCTCTGTGCGCCAAACCTATCAGTGTGCCTTTTGAGCCAGACCCTAATCGGCCAGTGTATTGCGCAGAATGTCTAGAAAAGATAAAAAACGGTGAAGTGGAAGCCTTGGATACTGTCACCAAAAATGTTATTCCCGCCAGTTTTACCGCCAGGCAAAATAAACACACTGGTAATGAAAAAACTTCTGCGACTAATCACCCCAATAAGCAAAAAGTGGATACCAAAAAACTAAAAAATATTTTAGATACCATCTTGGGAAAGTAAAATTTAAAGTCTAAAATTTAAAGTCTAAATAAAGTTCAAAGTCCAAGACCTAAGCAAGATTTATAAATTGAAAATTGTTCGCTCGAACTGGATATATATCTCTTGACAGAGCAGAAAAGGAACTTGTATAATAATAAGATTGTCACACATATATTTTAATAATTTTTTAGTAATAATTTTTATAAAAATATGAAACAAAAGAAAAAAATCAGTTTTCTTTTAGGCGCAGTTCTCATAGTTTCTGTGCTAATTGGATTCGGTGGCATACCTGCTATTTCCAATGCTGTTACTAGCGTATCTGGCCAAGCCGATACTGCCGCATTAAATACTCAGCTTATTCAGATGCTGATGGAAATGATTAAACAATTACAAGCCCAGCTTCAGCAACTAATAGCTGCTAAAACTAATACTACCATCCAATG
>DAONGQ010000017.1 GCA_035404205.1 Candidatus Paceibacterota bacterium
AGAAATAAAAAAGAAATAGACTTTATTATAAAAGAAAATGGTAAAATAAGCCAGCTTATTCAGGTATCGTTTAGTTTGGACGATTCCAAAACATTAGAAAGAGAAATCGTGGCATTAATAGAAGCTAGTCAAGAACTATATTGTGACGATTTACTTATCATTACCTCTAATAACAATCAGCGTATTGAAAGAGATGGCAAAATAATAAAAGTTGTTTCTTTTACTAACTGGGTCATGACAATTGGAAAAGACCTTGAATAGCAGCAAAATATTTGTTTGATTAATTTGCTATAATAAAGGCATGTTAAGTTCGGGGAAAATTAAGAGAATAGCGCTCCTTTTGGGGGATATAGCATCTTTCTATGCGGCTTTTATTTTGGGGTTGTTTTTGAGGTACGGCTTCTCTTTTCGCTGGGACAAAATGATTTTAAATCTAAGGCCCTTCACTGTGTATTTGGGTTTGGTTTTGCTTTTCTATCTCATTAGCCACCTCTACGAGAGCGAGTATACCTATCGGCAATGGAAGCTTTACAGAAATATCGGTGAATCCTTAGCGACAGTTTTTATTATCGCGGCGCTCACCATCTACCTAACAGATATTCCTTTTACCCCCCGAAGAAATCTTATCTATATTACAGCTTGTTTTGGAATTATTGATGTTTTATGGCGGGTTCTGTTCGGTTTAACTATTTCTAAAAGTCGTCCCGCCAAGCTGGCGATAGTTGGCGAAAGTCCTCGGATTGATGAGTTTTACGATTATACCCAGAAAAATCCTCAATTTGGGTATACCGTCATCTCTGTCTATAAACAATGGGAAGCGGAAACCAAAGAAAGTGTTTTAGGTCAAATTGAAAACAAGCGGATTGATTGCATCGCGGTAAACCATTTAGATTCCCAGCCCAATATTCACAATGAATTGGCTGATTCTCTAAAAAGCAAAGTTCGCTTAGTGGATTGGACTAGCGTATATGCGGAAGTATTTAAAAGAATCCCCTTAGACGATATAGATAAACTTTGGGTGGCTAGAGTCGCTGGCGCTAACGAGAATACTCAGCCTTTTAATTTTAAACGCCTCTTTGACATTATTCTGGCAGCTTTAGGTCTTATTGTCTGTTTGCCTTTTTGGCTTTTAGCGGCCATTCTTATAAAACTCACCTCAAAGGGACCTGTTTTTTATTTATCGGAAAGAGTGGGTCAATGGGGGAAGCCTTTCAAAATTATCAAGCTAAGAACCATGGTTTTCAATGCCAAAGATATCGGTCCTAGTTATACTCTGGCTAATGACCCCCGCATTACCTTCATTGGCAGGATTCTAAGAAAAACGCACCTAGATGAAACTCCTCAATTTATTAATATCCTAAAGGGCGAACTATCTTTCGTTGGACCTCGACCCGAGGAAACCAAACTTGCTCGCGAGTACGAAAAAGGTATTCCTTACTATACAACCCGTTATTTAGTAAAGCCGGGGGTAACTGGTTGGGCTCAAATTAATTATGCGCAGAGCACAACCATTGCAGAGGCTAAAACCAAGTTAGAATATGACTTTTACTATCTCAAGAGCAGTAATCCCATCTTGGATATCATAATTATTCTGAAAACACTGAGGGTGGCTCTGGAAATGAAGACAAACTGATACACTGGAATAATGTCTAATGACTAATGTCCAATGTCCAAACAAGGAACACGTCTGGAATACAAAATACAAAGTCCGAAATCCAAGGTAAGGGCGGAAACAATAGGCCATTTGGCTTTTAAGGGGGAATATCCTATACTATTTTGATGCGTAAAAAGACAAAAATTTCCAGCTTGGCTATCATCGTGGCTTTAACCGCTATTTTTGGAGTAAATCGCTTTGCCCTTGCCTCTGTGACTATGAATATAGGGAAAGATTATGATTATACCGGCAGGGCTCAGATAGAAACTAGCTTGCTGCGCAGTTCTAATAAAGCCGACTTCTACGTTGATAATGAGTTTTATAACAGATTAAATTCTAATGATAAGACCGTTTTAAATGATCGCCTAAACAATTTAGGGGTTGAATTTGATAATCATATTTATCCCGTCTTAGCGCAAACCTATGGTTATACCGGGCGGCTGAGCCAGAGCGGGCAAAAATTAAATGTGGTTATTCATCCTCTGAAGACAGGAGCAGAGGGCTATACCAGGTCAATAGATTTTTTTGATACCGCTCATTTTATTGACTCTAATAATCATTTGACCGTTTATTTGGATTACAATGCTTTGGTTAAACCCTCTACTACCAACTTGGAACTAGCGGCTTTTCTAGCGCATGAATTTACTCACATTGTGAGCTTAGAAACCAAAGATTTTAAATACGGAGTAAGCGAGGATACATGGTTAGCCGAGGCGCGTTCAGAATACAGCGAAACGCTTTTGGGCTATCCTAATATTGACTGGGAGCACAGTTTGTTAAAGCAACGCTTAGCTGATTTTAGCGCTAATAACACTTTGGATTTCATTAATTGGCAGAACAGCTCCCAAAATTACGCTTCGGTGAATTTGTTTACTCAATATTTAGTGGAACATTACGGCATTGCCGTTCTGGCAGATACCCTGCGTACCAATTCCCTCGGAATAGATGCCATCAATATTGCCCTTGCCAGAAATGGCTATTCAGAAAAATTTGCCGATATTTATAGAAATTGGGCTATTGCCAATATTATTAATGATTGCGCGGCAGACCATAATAAATACTGCTATACCGATGACCATTTGGGCGAGTTTGTGCTTATGCCCATTGGTTATTATTTGCCTACAGCTGGCGAAGCTTATATGACAGCCAATAACAATCTTAGCCCTTGGATTATTCACTACCAAAAAATTGCCGGCGGACATGATACTGTAGAATTTGATTTTGAAAAGCCAAGCGCCACAGGCTTGAATAAATTAGTTTACATCGTAGTAAAAAAAGACCAAAGCCGAGAGGTAAAAACTCTTGATTTAACTGGCACGACTAAAGCCTCCCTAAGTCTTTCTGATTTTGGGGATGCTAATGCCTATCTAATCTTAGTGCTCTATAAAGAAGACGGCGTAGGGGATTACAATCTGACTTGGAAAGCCTCTGTTAGCGTGCCGGCAGACCAGAAACAGGCAGCCCTTATTGCCAGCCTTCTAAAGCAAATAGACGCCCTTAAGCAACAGCTAGCCTATTTACTGGCTATTAAATCTGGAAGTAGTACCGTTAATACGCCCACAACAGTTCCGACCAATACTTGCGGCAAGTTTAATACAGACCTTAAGTATGGAATGATGAACAATGCCGATGTCCGTTGCCTTCAACAATTCTTAGCTTCTCAACCGGGGATATATCCTCTCGGCTTAATAACTGGCAATTATTTAACTTACACAGAATTGGCGGTTTCTGATTTTCAAGATGAAAATGGCATTTCGCCCACGGGATATTTTGGTCCGCTTACGAGAGCGGCGGTGAACGGGATGAGGGGATACTAATATACCGGGATAATGTCTAAAGCCCAATGTCTAATGTCCAAACAGGGAGGGGACGGGCTCGAAAGTTTAAAATTTAAATCCGCAGTCCGCCAACTGTCGGAGGCGGATAAAGTCCAAACTACAGTCAGGGTGCAATGGAGAAAATTTAGATACATTCCTTGAGGCAAGAAACCACGAAGGTGGATATTGATTATTGTATGCAAATAGCATACAATTGTATGCAAATAGCATACACCATTTAAATATGTTTAAATTTACTAAAAACGAACAATTGATTTTAGACCTCTTTTTCAAAAAACCAGAAGAGTCTTTTTATGTTAGACAAATGGGGAGGTTATTAAATAAAGAACCTGGAGTTTTTGAGAGAGACCTTAACAGACTATTAGAAGAAAAAATACTTTTATCGCAAAAGATAGGAAATAATGTGTTTTACAGTTTAAATAAAAATTACTTCCTCTTACCGGAACTTAAAAATATTTTTAAAAAAACAGTAGGTATAGAGTACCAGATAAAGTCTTTTGTAAATACTTTTCCAGAAAAAATCAACAAAGCCTTTATTTATGGCTCGGTGGCAGCAAATAAAGAAAATTCCGCAAGTGATATTGACCTTTTTTTAGTGGGAAACATAACAGAGCCTCTTTTATCTGAGAAGATACATAGTTTAGAGACTACTTTGGGAAGAGAAATCCATTATGTACTTATGTCACCAGAAGAATATAAACATAAAAAAGATGCCCGGGATTCTTTCCTTAATAATATCGAAAATAAACCTATAATAAGTTTAATTTAATGGAATATCCTTTTCAAAAATATATTGACGAAGGAAAGATAACGCAAGAAGCTATTGGTTTTGACCAAATCAGAAGTGCTTACTCAGGAGCGGAAGACGATTTGAAAGCTGCTGATTTTAATCTTAAAGCTTACGCCAAAGTTACATATGATTATGCCTACAAAGCCATGCAAAAAATGGGTAGGGCACTTATTCTATCTTTTGGCTATCGCCCTAAAGTAACAAATTATCATAAAACAGTTGTAGACTTGTCGGGAGATATTTTAGGAATAAATTTTAAAGAGCTTATCGCGCATTTTGATCGCATGCGTCAGAAGAGGAATGCTTTTACGTACAATGAACCAGACTTAATTATTAGTCAGACATAGGCTGCAAATGCCTTAGAAACTGCTACAGAATTTTTAAATATTGTAAAAGATTTTATAAATAAAAATAATCATCAAGGAATTCTTATTTAGATATTGGTCATTAGAAATTAGAAATTATTATGCCATGCTATCAATAATCATTCCTGCCAAAAATGAAGGCAAGTATTTAGGGTTGCTTTTAGAAGATATACAAAAGCAAAGTACAAAACAAAAAATAGAAGTCATCATAGCGTTGGCGCCCTCGGTTGATAATACTTCTCAAATAGCCAAGCAATATGGGGCTAAAATTGTTCCCGGGGGACTGCCTGGCTATGGTCGGAATTGCGGAGCCAAGAAGGCCAGAGGCGATATGCTGCTTTTTCTTGACGCCGATGTTAGAATACCGGCTGATTTTATTGCCAAAAGTTTAGCTGAATTTAAACGCCGCCATTTAGATATAGCCTCAGCGCGCATTGTTAGCGATACGGATGAACTCTTTGACGAATTTGTTTATAAAATAGATAATTTAACACTGGACCTGAGCAAATATTTCGGTTTGGTTTATATTCCTGGGGCATGTATTCTTATATCGAAAAAATATTTTAATCATCTAGGGGGTTTTGACGAAACCCTCACCTTTGGGGAGGATGCCGATTTGGGTCAAAGGGCGTTAGACGATGGGGGCAAGGTGGGCACCATTCACTCTACGCATTTTGTGGCTAGCGCTAGGCGGTTTCATTATGACGGGAAACAAAAAACCCTTAGAAGAATTATCAGGGCGGGATTAGATGCTTTGAACAAAAAGCAAATCAGAACTGAGGGAGCTTACTTTAACGATGAGACATGGCACACAGACGACCGGGATAATGTCTAAAGCCCAATGTCTAAAGTCTAAACGGGGAGAAACACTAATATAATGTCTAATGACTAATGTCTAATGTCCAGATGGGGAAGGAGAGGGGGGGGGCAAAAGTTTAAAGTCCAAATCCGCCAGCCGGCGGATAAAGTTTAAACAAATACGGAGAAGGGGACAATGACCAATGTCCAAACAAGGAAGGGACGGGGTCGAAAGTTTAAAGTCCAAAGTTCAAAGTTTAAACGGGAATCACAAACAGGGGAAAGGGAAAACAAAGTTTAAACGAAAACCACAAATAGGGGAAAGGAGAAAATAAGGTTTAAACACAATCGAATACGAAAAGAAATAAAAAATGTGAAAAATGAAAAACCGCTCGTAGGAGCGGTTTTTATTCCAAATGCACTTTACTCTTGAATTCCTCGTAACGAGTTAAAAGATTAGGGTGAATTTTCAGGGTGGGGTCGCTAGCCAATATTTTTTTCGCTTCCTTCTGAGCGGCCTCGATGAGTTCTGTATTTTTTAAAGCATTCATAATCAAGTCGGGGATGCCTGATTGCTTATGGCCGAGGAAATCTCCGGGTCCGCGCAGGAGCAAATCTTTTTCTGCCAAACTGAATCCATCGTTATTTTTTTCCATTATTTTTAAACGAGCCGAAACTGTTT
>DAONGQ010000018.1 GCA_035404205.1 Candidatus Paceibacterota bacterium
TCCAGTATCAGCTTCAAATCCTCCGCAATTCCAATCGCCAGCTTCATTGATATAAATATTCTGTGCAGTTAAATTGTTTTTCGTTAAAAATTGTTTGACTAATTTTAAGAGAGCTGGCGTTTCTATGCTTTGGAAGCTGGCTACTAAAGAAATAATTTTATTATTTTTTAGAGTAATTTGAGTTTTACCATCAGTAGGATTTTTTTTATAAATAAACTGACACAATTTTCTCGCCAAATAATGTTCCTGAGGAATATGTGCTTCATTCTCATCGCAAGCGTATCCCACCATAATTCCCTGGTCTCCGGCACCGCCCTTATCTACACCCCTGCTTATTTCGGGACTTTGTCTCACCACTTTTTCTATAACCTGATAGTCACTGGCCTTGTCTCCTAAGAGAGATTTTACAACAGATTGATAATTAATTTTCGCCCGACTGGTAATCTCGCCCATAAAGATTATTTTCCCATGGCCGCCCATCACCTCTAAAGCCACTCGGCTATTTTTATCTTGCCTTAAACAATTATCTAAAACCATATCGGCCAGTTGGTCGCAAATTTTATCAGGATGCCTAGGGCTCACACATTCAGCAGTATAAATTTTCTCCATACTAAATCAAAAAAATAAAATTAATAACGGCAATTAAAAAAGTCACCTTAAAGGCGACTAAATTATATTTCTCTATATTTTATCCTTCCTCTAGGGATAGATTTAGCACTTTATCTTTTAAATCAAACTGATTTAATGACAAGTTGCTGGCGGTTCACTGGGCTATTTCCCTCCCCGCTCTCTTGATAAAACTTTTTCAATTGTTGCGATTAGTATAACAAAGGCAAGGCAAAATGCAAGCTTGCATAAAAATATGCCAAATAAAAAATACTGGCAGGCACCAGTATTTTTCGTGTGCCCTTTTAATTCTGTTTATTTTAATTTAGCAGAAAAATATTCATTTAATTTTTCTATCGCTATTCTGTCTTGCTTCATAGTATCCCTATCTCTTACTGTGACTGCCTTATCCTTAAGGGTTTCAAAGTCTATGGTCACACAATAAGGAGTGCCTATTTCGTCTTGCCTTCTATAACGCTTACCGATGCTTTGGGTTTCGTCATAATCGCAAGTATAAGTTTGCGCTAAGAGGTCAAATACTGCAGAAGAGACAGTGCTCAATTCTTCTTTTTTAGATAAGGGCAAGATAGCAATCTTGTAGGGAGCCAAAGATTGAGGTAATTTCAAAACAATACGATTGGCTTCTTCGCCCTTGGCATCGGGGACAGCTT
Organism: Candidatus Paceibacterota bacterium; assembly: GCA_035404205.1. Taxonomy (NCBI): domain Bacteria; kingdom Bacillati; phylum Minisyncoccota; species Minisyncoccota bacterium. The sequence continues at coordinate 1,278 of DAONGQ010000018.1, forward strand.
CTTCAGTATAAGCATTTGCTAAGACGGCTAAAAAGGTTCTTTCTACTCCAAAGGTTGGCTCTACTACATGGGGCAAATATTTCTCTCCCGTTTCCTCATCGGTGCAAGTCATTTCTACCCCGCTGGCCGTTTGGTGATTTTTTAAATCAAAATCCCCTCTATAAGCGATGCCATAAAGCTCGCTCATGCCAAAAGGATAATTATATTCTATATCAATGGTTCTTTTAGAATAATGAGCCAAAGCTTCTTTTTCTATTTCATGAAAATGTAAATCGCTATCCTTGAGTTCTATCAAACGCAGCCAAGCTTTCATGGTCTCGAGCCATTTTTCAAAAGTAACTTCCCATGCATTAGGTTTGATAAAATATTCTATTTCCATCTGTTCAAATTCGCGCGTGCGGAAAATAAAATTGCCTGGAGTGACTTCGTTTCTAAAAGATTTGCCAATTTGTCCTACACCAAAAGGAATTTTTTGGCGGGTAGTGTTTAAAATATTTTTAAAATTGATAAAAATGCCTTGAGCGGTTTCCCCTCTTAAATAGGCCAGAGATTGGTCGTCCTTTATTACTCCCAGATGCGTCTCGAAAAGCAGATTAAAACTGCGAACTTCCGTCCAATCATGTTTGCCGCAATTAGGACATTTTACCGGCTCTTTAGCGATAATATTTGAAAGTTCTTCCAAGCTTTTGCCGCTCACATCCATTTTTAATTGTTCTTCTATAAGGGTATCAGCTCGAAAACGGCTGTGGCAATTTTTACAGTCAACTAGCGGGTCATTAAAAACTTTCACGTGGCCGCTCGCCTCCCAAACCTTAGGATTAAGAATGATAGAGCTGTCTAAACCCACCATATCTCGACGGCTAGTCACGAAAAAATGCCACCAAAGTTTTTTAATATTGTTTTTCAGTTCCACTCCCAAGGGGCCGTAGTCCCAGGCGTTGGCTAAGCCTCCATAAATGTCTGAACTCGGATAAACGAAACCTCGGCGTTTAGCTAAGTTGACGATTTTGTCCATCAAACTCATTGAAGAAATATCATCCATATAATCATTAAATTTATTACGGCCTGACTATACCATCTCCAAGACCAACACTTGAATCCGTGCGCGCAATATCAGAAGTTTGGATAGCGGGCAAGCTCACATTATATTGTTGCTGGGTAAAGGCGTCTGTAGCTTGCAAAGTAGTTTGCCCTAGGAAGTTTATAGAGGAATTTACATCCGTTAATGAAGGTTTCACTGCTACTTGGAAAATGCCCTCCATGGCTTTGGTAAGGTTGCCACTATTAGCCGCAACCGTAGGAATAGTCCAATTCACCGTTCTAGTAGCTTCATCATAACTAGGAGGGTTGGCGCCATAGTTGCCGGCTACTTTGTTGGTAAAGTAGACCTCAGCTGGCAAAACCGCGCTTACTTTCACATCATTTAAATTGTTACTGAAATTTTTTATTTTCCAGTGGACAGAAAAAGTGGTGGACTGGTCAGCGCGCAAGGGCAAGGGACCGCTATTAGCAAAATTGGAAATAATATCTCTATAATAAACCGTTTGGCTAAGTACAGGTTGGCTGTTTATTTTTACATTGACCTCTGAGTTAGCTGCTAAATTACCAAGGCTGCCAAATGGCGTAGCCGTAGTGACGGAACCGGATAAAGTCAGTAAGAAATTCTGGTCACTGTCTTTCTTGATGGGATAGGTAGTCACTACTGGCAAGGAAAATTCCAAAGTGCCTTCTCCTCCTGGTTGAACTGTTAGAAGAGACGGCGTATTGCCGCTATTCCAAGTGAGCGTCTTGTTTTTAGAGCTAAACAAACCTTTGCCTGGATTAATCTTTTTAAAATCAAACATGGTGCCATCAAACGTAATTTTGATGGTCATATTTTTTATCGCTTCGTTATAGTTATTTTTATAGTGCAGCTTCACCTTTAATAAATCGCCCGGATTAGCATTAACAACCTGATTGTCGTTAACAAGCATATCAAATGCCAAGGGATTCTGAACCAGAGTAGTGCCGAGACTGTCATTTTTGCCTAAAGTGATAGCTGTGCCACCTAACATAGTATTCAGCGAAGCTATTATTTTTTGGGTGGCGCCCTCATCTCCCTTAAAAATGCCATTAAGATTAATCACTCCCTGAGCGCCAGCCACTAAACTGCCGATATCCCAAGAATTATTACCAGTGGTGGGCCTAGGATTAGAATCAACTAAAACAAAATTATCTGGCCAAGTAACGGTAAGGTTAACATTATCCATATTTTGAGCAGAGCGATTTTCCCAACGTAAAGCCAGGGGCACTGTTTGTCCATCTAAAACTTGCTGGGGCACATCTCCTTCTACGGTAAATAACGAATCTCTTAAAATAACTGGCACATTATCTGAAACTTGAAAAGGCGAAGCCACACCACTGGTTTGGTAGCGGAGGGTCGCTTTTAGGTCTTTAGCGCTTCGCGGTTCACCCACTATTAAAAGTTGAATGGTTTTATCAAAAATGTCTCCCTTATTGACGTCACCGAGGTCTAAACCAACTTTGGGAGCCTCGGGTTTGTCCATCCACTTAACACCATCTGGCAAATCTATGCTAATATAGGCATTTTTTAAAGCCATCCGAGTATCATTGGCTAAATGAATAGTATAGGCATTCACAGTTCCGGCTTCAATAGAATTTGGTCCTTCAAAACTGAAGGCTACTCCCTTGTTTTGAAAAAGTTTCCAAAGTCCAAAAGCTACTCCTCCGAGAACTAAAGCTATCCCTAACCCGATAAGAATACCTGTGAAAGAAATCTTAGGGCGAGGGTTGGCAGTAAGGTTTTGATTTGGCATAAGATTAAATCAAAATATATTATGTTTAGTTTAATTACAAAATAAAGAATTGACGCTATTCATAATCCTCAGATTAAAAATATTTTAATCAAAGATTGAATAGTTGCAAGTATTATAGCCTAAAATAAAACCTTCGCCAAGAGAGTTTTATTCTAGCGAAGGAATACGGCTAATAATTTTTCTAAAAATAGCATTCCAGGCCTTAAATTCTTTTTCAAAATATTGGGGAAAATCTGTATTGTCAAAAAAGACGCTGGCTTCCTTAAAATTTTTCGCCCGGCTTAAAGCTATTAACCATTTCCCTGCCGAGGATTTATTTTCAAAGCTGCTGTCTTCCCCAAAACCGTATCCTAAAATAGCAATAAGCTTAATAATAAAATAGTAGTAGGCCAAATATTTTTGCCAGAGGGGGGCATTATGTTTTGCCAGGACCTCTTCTGCCTCCAAGAAACCGCCTATAATTTTCCAGAGTCCAATATCTGGTTCCGGGGCTAAAATAAGTTTATCAGCTAAATCCAACCCCTTCAGACACAAACCCAGAGAGGTTAAGTTACTCTTGAGGCCTAAGTACTGGGACTGAGATAGGGCGCTTATAAGCTTTAGGCCCTGCCCTTCAGTTAGAGATACGGAAGCCTTGGCAGGGCGTTCTAGATAACCGCTTAATTTAGCCAAAGTTTTTCTGGCGCCTTTAGCCACAAACTCTATTTTACCGTATTTTTTACTAAAAGCAGTATAAACCCTATCCGAGTCACCCCGGTTTTGGCTTTTTAAGACGTAAATTGGAGTACTTAACAACATATTGACTACTATATCACAAAAGTTAACAAAATAACCTTCTTTTTGGCAGCTCTTGACAAAATAACCATACCGGTGATACCATATTAACAATAGCTCCCACTAAGGGAGTTTTTTAGTTGCCTAAATTTAAATTATGTCTATGGAGGTTTCCTCTATTATACACACACTTAAACGCGCAAAATACACAAAACAAGTTATTTTAGGCCTTTTAGCCGCCTTTTTAATGGCTAATATACAGGTTAAACCAGCTCTTGGAGACTGGCCACCAGACCAAAAAGGACAAGCTGCTAATACGGTTAAGGCTGTTAAAGAAGTCGAAAAACCTGTCAAAACGATGCAAATCGTGGTAACGGCTTATTCTTCAACAGTTGACCAAACTGACGATTCTCCTTTTATCACGGCTTCTAATACTTTAGTCAGAGATGGCATAGTGGCTTCTAATTTGCTGCCCTTTGGCACCAAAATTAGATTCCCCGAGCTTAATCCCAAGAAGATTTATGTGGTAGAAGATAGGTTGGCTCCTAAAAATAG
>DAONGQ010000019.1 GCA_035404205.1 Candidatus Paceibacterota bacterium
CAGACCGCTGTGTTAGCTACTTCACCACCAGGCCGTCTCGCTTACCTTTATTTTTACTTGATTGCGTTTTCTTTGTCAATTACTACCCCTCTCCATTTATCTTTTTTAATTCCCTATCAACTGTATCTGCATTTATGAGCCCATGGTCTTCCACAAAATGTAACTTAGGCACTGGCTTTATATATAATTTTTTTCCTAGAATTGTTTGAAATAATCCCTTGGTCTTTTCTAACTCTTTCAGCATAGCTGGCATTTCCTTTTCTGGATAAACAGAAATTTTAATATTGGCTACACCCAGGTCTTTAGGCACGTCAACACCAGTCACAGTAATTAAAGTTCCAGGACCGCGGTCAATTTCCTTTTCTATCAACGGACACAATTCTTTTTTTATTAACTCCCCCACTCTTAAAACCCTATAGCTCATTTTAATGATTAAAGAAATAAAGGTCGTCGCCCACCGCTAAATTATTTTTAGCCTCCACAACGACTCCACACTGCTTTCCGCATTCTACTTTATCCACATCGCCGCGGTTATGTTGCAAATTAATAATTTTGCCCTGACCGATTCGTTTTTCTTCCCGCATAATATCAAAACGCGCTTTAAGGTTAAGCATTCCTTTGGTTACCTCTCCGCCTACTAGCTGGTTTCCATGAACCGAATTAAAAACTTGTAATACATGCATAATACTATTCGGTTCGATAACTTTATTCTTTTCCTTGCTTTCATGCACTAATCCAGTTACAAAGTCTACAATTTGATAAAGAATATCCGCCTTAAAAACTTTAAGATTATTATTGGCAAGAAAACTAGTAGCCGCCGCTTGTTCTTTGACCCTAAAGGCAATTACGGTTGCGCCAGTAAAAAAAGCCAATTTTACATCTGTTTCATTCAAATCGCCCACTTCTGCTTTTAAATAATTGAACTTTACCCCTTCGCTTTGGGCAACTTTATCTAAGCTGCTGGTAATCGGTTCGAGAGACCCCTCTACATCCGCCTTAATCACAAAATTAAAGACGTCTTCCTCTTGAGCCTCGCCACTTTCTGCTGCAGCAATAGTTTTTTGGCAAGCCAAGGCCTTCTCTTTCATAATCTGTTCCGCCAAGGCTCTATCATCTTTCAAAAGTTCTTTTAAATCCTCTTTTCTGCCCGCATAAAATTCTTCACCCACTAATGGCAAGCTGTCAAAGCCCGTCACTCTAACAGGCATAGAGGCTTGAGCGGAAGGAATGTTTTCTCCCCTAAAATCTTCTATGATTTTAGCTTTCCCCTCCACCGTCACTGTGGCAATATCATCCCCTTGATGAAGGATGCCGTCTTTCATAAGAATAACGGCGCTATTGCCCCTTTGTTTGTCTAACCAACTTTCTATCACGATTCCTTTGGCCCGAGCTTTAAGATTAGTCGTAAGATTCGCCATATCTGCCATGAGAAGGATTATGTCCAAAAGCTCTTCTACCCCTCGCCCCTCTTTGGCGGAAATCAAATTCACTGGCACTTCACCGCCCCAATCCTCTACAAAAACTTTATTATCAGCTAACTGTTTTTTGATGTTCTCAACATTAATATCGGGCCTATCAATTTTGTTGATGGCTACTACAAAGGGAATTTTAGCTCTTAAAATGTGCCCCAAAGCGTTAAGCGTTTGTGGCATTACACCTTCATCGGCAGCAATCACTAAAACAGCTACATCTGCCACTTGGGCGCCACGAGAACGCATTTCCGAAAAAGCCTCATGACCGGGGGTATCCAAGAAAGTGATCTTTCTGTCGGTAGCCATGCCATTCATGTCTGTCGCCTGAATCACAGCTTCGTAAGCACCTATATGTTGAGTAATCGCTCCACTTTCTTTGGCCGCTACATGGGTATGGCGAATATAATCCAAGAGAGTTGTTTTTCCGTGGTCAATATGCCCCATGATAACAACTACGGGGGCACGAGAAACGATGTCAGGATTTTTAATTGTGTTTTTGTCCTTGCTGGTTGTCATAAAAATATGTCTTGTCAGATTATTTAAAAATCCGTACGCGTGAGAGTATACCAAAAAAACCCTTATTTCACAAGGAAATTCAATAAAATAGCCCTTTCTGAGGAGTTATTTTTTAAAATCGATAATTTATAGAAATTTTATAGTCTGAAGCCGAAAACCGTTCTTTGGCAAATTCCGCCATTTTATAGGGCTGGTATTCTTTACAGCTAAAGACATCTAAATAAATGGCTTGCGAAGCATTGGCAAAATGGGCAGAAACAAGAGAGGTTTCTATCAACTGGGTCATAGAAAAACCAAACACTCTCTCGTTCTCTCCGAAATTAACGATAGTTGTTTCCCCGTATCGTTGCATGCCTATCAGCGTGCACAAATCACGCACAAAATTTTTTATGTAGTCCGGGTCGGTCATCTTTCCCAAATCGCAATTTTTCAGGTCGACTGAAACCGCCAATCCCCAAGGATTTTTCTCTTGGTATTCTTTTATCACAGCTTCATCTTTCTTCTCCTGCTCTTCTGTCATAGATATAAATCTTTTAAAATTAAACAAAAACAATAATAAATCAAAATCAATTTTTATGCCAGTGGCTAGCATTACAAAATAGTTTACTTAAAAATACGGACAAGGTATGAGGAGAAAATAATTGTTCCCACCAAAGCCGATAGAATGCAAAAAATCAATACTATGCCAGCCGCGATATCTTTGAGAGCTCTGACTTTTAAAGAATAGCTGGGTTCTAAAAAGTCAGCCACTTTTTCTATGTAGGTATTAAACATTTCCAAACCCAGAACTGCTCCGATAAGCATAAGAATTAAAGCCCAATGCGTGGGCGTTAAACGCACAAAAATGCCGGTGGCAATCACGAGAGCAGTTATCCCGAGCATTATTTTGAAATTCCGCTCTTTCAAAGCAATTCTAATGCCACGAAAAGCATCCTTAAAACTATGAAAAAGACTTTTTGAATAAGGGCTCATATTATACTCTCAAAAACTCTCTCTGTTGTTCTCTAATAGTATACAATTAAATTCTTATCTTAGAAAATAAACGGCCTCCGATCAGAAACAAAACTGAAGTTAATACGCTAAGCACAATAAAATCTTTAGCCAACCCAAATTGGTAAATACCCGTCAAACAGCCTCTGAGGCCATCGACTCCGTAAGTCAAAATATCTCCCCTAGACAAAAAACTGAGTGTTTTGGGAAAGCTGCCGGATGGGAATAGCGCCCCCGACAAGAAAAACAGGGGCATTACCATAAAATTCATTATCATCTGAAAGCCCTGCATATCATCCAAAAGAGAAGCAATAGCAGTGCCAAGAGCGGTAAAAAAGATGGCAATGAGACAAATAAAGAGAAGAGCACCCAAGAGAGAGCCAATAGAAATGACACGAAATCCCACTAGGAAAGAAATAGCCAAAACAAGAATTCCTTGAAAAATAGCTGTGGTGGCTCCGCCCAAAGTTCGTCCAATCATGATGTTAATCCGAGAAACTGGCGCTACTAATGTTTCTTTCAGAAAGCCGAATTGCTTATCCCAAATAATGTCTATACCAGAGAAAAGAGCAGAAAAAAGCACGCTCATAGCAATAATGCCTGGAGCTAAAAACTGTAAATAATTTCCTTCTCCAGCCCTCTGAAAGACTGGTCCAAAACCGTAGCTAAAAGCAACGAGATAAAGGATGGGTTGCACTAACGACCCAATAATCCTAGACCGAGAACGAAGCCATCTTTTTACTTGTCTTAGCCAGAGTATATAAATTGTGTTCATATAGATTATTTTCTATGATTATGCCTAATTCTCATTCTGCCAAGGTCATCTCCCTGCTCATCCCGAATGTCATAACCAGTAAAATGGAGAAAGGCCTCTTCCAGTGATTGTGTTTGCGCTTCTGTTTTTAACTCCTGGGGTGTGCCGAGAGCCACTAAATTGCCATGGTCAATAATAGCAGCTCGATTGGCCACTTTTTCTACCTCATCCATATAGTGAGTAGTAAACATCACGGTTACTTTTTCTTGCTGGTTTAAGCCTAGAACATAATCCCAAATATGGGTTCTCGTTTGCGGGTCTAACCCCACAGTAGGTTCATCTAAAAAGAATATTTTGGGATGATGCAACAAGCCGCGCGCTATTTCCAAACGCCTTTTCATTCCGCCCGAAAAAGTTTTTACCAAATCATTTTTTCTGTCCCAAAGTTCTACAATCTTAAGCAATTGCTCTATTCTGTTTTTTCTTTCTTTCGGTGGCACGCCATAAAGAACAGCATGAAAGAACATATTTTCATAAGCTGTCAGCTCATCATCTAGGCTAGGGTCCTGAAAAACAATCCCGAATGATTCTCTGACCTCGTCTGGGTTATGCTCCACGTCAAAACCGTTAATTATTACTTGCCCGTGGGTAGACGGCAGAAGGGTCGTCAATATCTTAATCGTAGTAGATTTGCCGGCGCCATTAGGCCCTAGAAGGGCAAATATTTCTCCCTCTTTAACACTAAAAGAGATGTCGTTCACGGCAACTGTTTCACCGAATTCTTTTCTTAAATGTTTAACTTGAATAATATCCTCCATACATAATAAATATTTAAAACCGTTCCATCTTAGCAAAACTTTTATAATAGTACAATCAATAAAAAACTGCTCATAGGCAATTT
>DAONGQ010000020.1 GCA_035404205.1 Candidatus Paceibacterota bacterium
GTGAACCATTTAGAGGGGCACCTTTTTGCTAATTTTATTGATTTTGATTTCAAAACAGCTGCTCCGTTATTTCCGGCTATTTGCCTCTTAGTTTCGGGCGGTCATACCCAAATTATTTATTTAAAAAGCTTTACTCACTATAAACTTTTGGGAGAAACTTTAGATGATGCGGCTGGCGAAGCCTTTGATAAGGTAGCGCGCTTGCTGAACTTGGGTTATCCTGGCGGACCCTTTATTTCTAAAGCGGCTACTTATGGGAATGGCGCCCAATATGCTTTTCCTCGCCCCATGCTAGATAAGCCTAATTACGATTTTAGTTTTTCTGGTTTAAAAACAGCGATGCTCTATACGGTGCAAAAACTCAAGATAAAGCCAAGGCCATATGATGTCAGTAAAAAACCTAATAAAGTAGTGGCAGATTTAGCAGCTTCTTTTGAAAACGCAGTCATTGATACTTTGGTAGCCAAGACAGTGAAAGCAGCCAAAGAAAATAAAGTAAAATCCGTTTGGATTGGCGGAGGAGTGTCAGCCAATGCCAAGCTAAGAGAAACATTGGGCATTAAATTGAAAGAAGAGCTGCCTGGCATCCAATATTTTACTCCACCTATGGCGCTTACCACCGATAACGGCCTTATGATTGCGGCAGCTGCTTATCTGAGGCAACTCCAGGGAGCGAAAAGTCGGTGGCAGGATTTAGATGTTTGTGCTAACCTAACCATAAAGTAATGAGGATTTTAAAAAGTTAAAGAGGTTTTCTAGCGATGTCTAAAAATATTTTAGAAAATACCAGTTATAATCCGCTTGAAGTAGAAAAAACTATTTACGCCACTTGGATGAAGAAGGGTTGTTTTAATCCTGATAAACAATCTCACCCAAGCAAGAAAAGTTTTACAGTAGCTATGGCTCCTCCCAATATTACGGGGTCTCTGCATATGGGGCATGCTTTGGAAGACACTTTAACCGACATCGTGGTCAGGCAAAAAAGAATGCAGGGCTATAAAGTGTTGTGGGTTCCCGGGATTGACCATGCGGGTATTGCGGCGCAAAACGTAGTAGAAAAAGAATTACGCAAAGAAAATTTGAGTCGTTTTGATTTAGGAAGAGAAAAATTTGAGGCAAGAGTGTGGCAATGGAAAGAAAAATCAGGCAATACTATTTTAGAACAAGCTAAAACTTTGGGTGTTTCGGCCGATTGGTCGAGATTGCGTTTTACTTTGGATAAGGACTATCAGAAAGCGGTGCAAAACGCCTTCATTCATTATTATGAGAAAGGCCTTATTTACAGAGGTAATCGAGTAGTCAATTGGTGCCCTCGCTGTCACACCAGCATTTCGGACCTAGAAGTGGAATACAAAGAACAGAAAGGCAGTTTGTGGTATATCAAATACCCGTTAAAAAAAGGCGGTTATATTACGGTAGCTACTACTCGTCCCGAGACTATGCTGGGCGATACGGCTATAGCGGTGGCGCCAGGAGACAAGCGTTATACCAAGCTAGTGGGGGAGTTCGCCATTCTGCCTATTATGAATAAAGAAATTCCTATTATTGCCGATAAAGCTTTGGACAAGGATTTTGGTACCGGCGCTCTAAAGGTGACTCCGGCGCATAGCCCTATAGATTTTGAAATAGGTCAAAGACATAACTTGGAATTTGTGAGTGTAATTGATGACCATGGCCGCTTCAATGCGGTTACTCCAGCAAGATACCAAGGACTCAAAATGGCAGAGGGCCGTGAAAAAATTATAGAAGAACTTAAAAATCTTGGCTTGTTGGAAAAAATAGAAGATTACGATTTAAGTTTGCCAGTTTGCATGCGCTGTGGGACAGAAATTCAGCCCCAAATTTCTAATCAGTGGTTTTTGCAAATGAAAGGTTTAGCAGAAGCGGCTGCCCAAGCAGTGAAAAACAAGGAGGTGCAGATTGTGCCTAAGAATTTTGAAAAAACTTATTTTGATTGGCTCAAGAATGTTAAAGATTGGTGCATTTCAAGGCAGATTTGGTGGGGACACAGAATGCCTGTTTGGTATTGCAGTTGTGACACCAATCAATTGAACCCTATTATTTCTATTAATCAGCCCAAGAGCAAATGCCCTCATTGCGGCAAGAGTGAATGGCTGCAAATTGAAGATGTTTTAGATACGTGGTTTTCTTCCGCCCTTTGGCCCTTTGCTGTCTTAGGTTGGACAGGGGACGAAGCGGCTGATAAAAAATGCCGAGACCTTAAGACTTTCTATCCGACCAACTATATGACTAGCGCTCGAGATATTTTCCATCTGTGGATCACGAGAATGATTTATTCGGGATTGGAATTTACCGGGAAAGCGCCCTTTCAAAAGGTTTACATTCACGCGACAGTAATGAATAAAGAAGGCAAAAGGATGTCTAAGAGTTTGGGCACAGGCGTTGACCCGCTCTTGCTTATCAATACCTATGGCGCTGACGCTACCCGTTTTGGTCTTACCTGGCAAGCTACCGGTGTTCAGGATATTCGCTTCAATGAAGAATTTATTATTAGCGGCAAGAAGTTCTTAAATAAGTTGTGGAACGCCTCGCGTTTTGTCCTTTTAAATTTAAAAGGCAAAAGTTATTCCGACCAAAAACCCAAGGCGGCTCGCTTAAATAAATACGACAAGCAGATTCTCAAAAAATTAGCCAAGGTTGTCAAGCAAACTGAAGCAGATTTAAGCAAAGAACGTTTCGGACAAAGCTTACAAACTTTGTATCAGTTCTTTTGGCATGATTTTTGCGACCTCTATCTGGAGCAAAGCAAAAAATTTGCCGGCCCAGAAACCAACCACGTTTTATATTACGTGCTCGTCAACATTTTGAAACTTTTACATCCTTATACCCCCTTTGTCACTGAATATATTTGGCAATTCTTGCCAGGCAAACACGATTTACTCATTAAAGAAAGTTGGCCCCAAATATCCTAATATTTTATGGAAAAGATAATTACCATTCTTGTTTTTAGCTTGCTTAGTTTAGTGCCGATTCTTTTTTGGCTAGCTTTTTTTCTGTGGCAAGATAGAAAACGTCCAGAACCGTTGAGATGGCTGCTGGCAGTATATTTTAGCGGTTTTTTGATGGGTCCGATTATTTGGCTTTTAGAAACCTTCTTTTTCAAAAATACCATTTTTTTTAATAGCACTCAATTACTGCAACGGAGTTTGTGGCTATGTTTTGTAGGAGCAATTATTGAAGAGGCAACCAAATTTTTAATGGTCTACTTGGTAATTAAGCGCAATTCGGCCTGTGATGAATGTCTTGACCCGGTAATTTATTTAGTGACAGGAGCTTTGGGTTTTGCCAGTTTGGAAAACATAATCGCTGTTTGCTCCTTAATAGCCAATAAAACAAACTACTTAGAATTCTTAAGTCTTGTCAGCGGTCGCTTCTTGGGAGCTAATTTTTTGCACGCGCTCTTAGCGGTTATTATTGGCACTGCTTGGGGTTGGGGGGTCAAACGTGGCTATTCTGCTGGTAAGGTGACCAAACTGATTTTTGCAGGGATAAGCGTGGCAGTTGTGGTTCACACGATTTTTAATTATTTTTTAATCTTGTCCCAACCCAATCTTATTATGGCTATGGGCGGCTTGCTTTTCATGCTAGCTATTTTATTTCTATGGCTTTTTCAGATTCTAGAAGATCACCCTCGGTCTCTCTCTAATCATGATTTTTATAAATAATTTTCCAGTTGAATAAAACCAAGCAACTGGGTATAATGAAAAGTGATTAAATAAAAAATTATAAAGATATGTTCACCAAAAAAATAAATGTCGCTGAAAATTCTAATGATTTAGGGGAAACCGAGGAAGGGGAACTAACCATTGATGTTTATGCCGATGGCAATAATATAGTTATTGAATCTTTAATTGCCGGACTTGACCCCAACGATTTAGACATTTCCATTACTCACGATTTAGTAACTATCAAAGGAGAGAGAAAACGTAATCAGGAAATTTCCAGCAAAAATTATTATTACCAGGAGTGCTTTTACGGCAACTTCTCCCGCACTGTTCTTTTGCCCACAGACATTGACCCCGATAAAGCGAAGGCCAATTTTAGCAAAAACGGCGTTTTAACTATTGTTATGCCCAAAGTAGAACAAAAGTTAACTTCGAAAAAATTAGCTATAGAAGGCGAGGAAGAAGAGAAGGCTTCTGAAGGGGCTAAGCCTCGTCGCCGAGTGAAAAACGTGGAGGACGAAGAAAGTAAAGAAGAAATTATTGAAGAACCAGAAAGGGAGGAAGAATTAAAATCCGACTCTTTAGACGGAGAGGATACAGTTGAGGAAGAAAATTCAAGTGAAAAAGATTGGGCACTTCTTTCTCCTCGCCCAGTACTAAAGAGGAAAGCCCGTGTCCCAAGGAATCAAGATGAGGAATAGGCCTATTTTGGTTTACAAGCAAAGTTAAACATGCTAGACTGACGTATCTCCTAAATGTTTCCGGGTTTGCTGATAAACAGTTCTAAAGCCAAAAATTGGCTTCTTGTAGTGCGCCCCAGAGGAGATAAAATGAAATAATAGATGGACTCTCAAGAATTCTCACAAATTTACGATACTTACGTAGAGAAAATTTATCGGTTTGTATATTTAAGGGTTAACTCTAAAGAAGAGGCCCAAGATAT
>DAONGQ010000021.1 GCA_035404205.1 Candidatus Paceibacterota bacterium
ATGATTCTTTTTTTATTACTTCGGGTAATAAACGAGTAACGCCATCTATAACTGTTAACGCAGGAATTTCTCCTCCTGTTAAAACATAAGGGCCAATTGAAATAGCTTCATCTGCCAAATGTTCCGCTACTCTATTGTCTATTCCTTCATAACGTCCGCAAATTAAAACTAGCCTGTTGAGCTTACTCCATTCCTCTAATTTTCTTTGAGTTAAGGGCGCGCCATTGGCGGCAAAAAGAATTACTTTAGTTTTATCTTTCTTCTTTAGCTCTAAAGCCTTTAATTTTTTTAAAGCTTTAAAAATTATATCCAAGCGCATCACCATACCAGCACCTCCACCGTAAGGATGGTCATCTACACTTTTATAATTATTATCAGACCAGTCCCTAAGATTGTGAATTTGAATTTTAATTTTTTTCTTATCAATAGCTCTCTTAACTATGGCAGTATTAATGTAGCTATCAAGACTTTCTGGTAGAACAGTTAAAATATCAAAAGAAAGCATGGGGGAATAAAGTTTAAAGTTTAAAGTTTAAACGCAATCAAATACACACTCAGGATGCAGGGATATAAAATACAAAGTTTAAAGTTTAAACAAATTAAAATGCAAACACATTCAGAATGCAAAAACAAAGCTCAAATAAAAACGGACACAGCGCTCTAAAGCTCAAAATCAAACAAAATAATTGTTCACCCAAAAAATACAAAAATCACAAATACACTCTCATGATTCCCCATTGTAGCACAGAATATATTTAATTTAACAAAAATACCCTAAGAGGGTATTTTGTCACGCATTCCATTAAATTAAATCCAATACCATTGGGTGGTAGAGAGAGGTTTCGAATCCCTTAAATATTTCCTCATAACAATATGAGCAGAATTCACAATCAGCCATTATGGGGAGGTATATATGTATCCACCATATTGTACTCCTGCCGCCAACTTGGAACCATCAGAAGAGGAAGCGATAGACCGCTAGCCTCTTGAGCCAGCACTAGTCCTTTCTGTCCAGGTAGCCCCCGAATCAGTAGATGTATATATGTATCCACTTGACCCTGCCGCCAACTTGGAACCATCAGAAGAAGAAGCAATAGCCTTCCAATCTCTTGAGCCAGCGTTAGTTCTTTCTGTCCATGTAGCCCCCGAATCAGTAGAGGTATATATGTATCCACCATTACCTACTCCTGCTGCCAGTTTGGTGCCATCGGCAGAAGAGGCAAGAGAGGTCCAATTTCTTGAGCCAGCACTCGTCCTCTCTGTCCAGGTAGCGCCAACATCTCCTATAGTAGTTGTAGTTTCCACGGCTAACTCAGGGATGCTGCTAACAGAAAAAGAGATGCCCTGAGAGGAATCTCCTTTAGTGAAGGTATAGTAATTGTTGGCATCATTGACCGGGTCTACGGGCAGGACAGCTAGAGTTTTGTAGGCGCCAGTGCTGAAATTAAAAGGCAGCCAGCCGGTGCCATCGGCTTTCTTGTAATTAGCTGGGGTAGCGCACTGGTAGGTGAAGGGCGCGGTAAGGGTAGGCAGGCTCCAGCTGGAACAATTGGCATTCGCATCCGGCAGGGAGACATAGACAATATGGTCCGGAGTACCCAAATCTGTACCCGTATCCACTGAGTACAGCTGCAAGGCTTGTTTGAGATTAGTGATATCGGTGCCCCGGGTGGAATTGCGGGCGCGCTTAAAGTATTCAGTGGGATTAATCACCAGGAGGGTCACCGCCATGAGCACACCTAAAATACCCATGACTACCAGAAGCTCTATGAGGGTAAAACCAGAAAAGGATGACTTGTGGCGCTTAACTCTCCTTAAAGACATATACATTTAAAATTCAAAGTTCAAAGTTTAAAGTTTAAACGCAACCAAATACGCACTCAGGATACGGGAATACAATAAAAATGTCAATCCTTCGGCTTCGCTCAGGACAAGTCCTTCGGCAAAGTTTATACTGAGTATGCCCGAAGTGCTCAGGACAAGTCCTTATGTCTAAGCGGGGGTAGACGAAATATCTAATAACTAATGTCCAATGCCCAAGCAAATTCAGAGTATGAGGGGCAAGAAACAAAATGGAAAACTTAAATAGAAATATAATCCCGAGAAAACTATGGAATACAAACAATTAAAAAACGAATACTCAGAAAATCAAAAACTAAATAAGCAAAATAAAGTGTCTTAGATTATTCAAAAATTAAAAAAAGGATAACTAATAGCATAATTGTAACACAGGCGTAATTGTTTACAAAATTTGTTCAATTAAAAACGCCGAGATAAACTCGACGTTTTTGTATGTTGTCTTTAAAAACTATATTTTGAGACCTTCGACTATATCGTCAGTGCTCATTGGTTTAGCCTGTCCACGAGTAGAACCTTCGGGTTCTTCGATTTTCAGGTTAATGCGAGCATGATGCTTAGCCCCGACTACTCTGAGGATGGTGCGCAATGCTTTAGCTGTAACGCCATCGCGGCCCACGACATGGCCCATATCGGCAGGGTCGACTTTCAGGGTTAAAAGCACACCCATTTCGTCAATCTTGCGGTCTACAACGACCTTGTCAGGATTATCTACTATCGCCTTTACAATTTGTTCTAATACTTCTTGGTCAGCTAATTCAGACATATGCTATTTTTAATAAAGACAGCAACCGCGACCTTTATGATTTGTCAGTTACCGTTAGTAAAGCTTAACTTTCTGAAGCGGGTTTGAACCAAACCCACAAGTTAATTTTAATAAATAATAACTAGGGAGTCAAATACAATGGCTGTGGATTACTATTTTTTCTTGGTCTCTTTCTTTTTATTAACCTTCGCAAGCTTTTTTGTGTCTATAACTTTGGCACGAACTAAAAGATTGTGCACCGTGGCGCTAGGTTGAGCACCACATTTTAACC
The DNA here is from genome assembly GCA_035404205.1 of Candidatus Paceibacterota bacterium. NCBI lineage: Bacteria > Bacillati > Minisyncoccota > Minisyncoccota bacterium. The sequence continues at coordinate 2,895 of DAONGQ010000021.1, forward strand.
AATAAGCTATTCTTTCTTTGTTTAAAGTAATTTTATTGGAATGAGGGTCCCAATGTCCCAGGAGTTCCCTGAACTTGCCGGAAGCTGCAGAAATTCTTTTATCTACCGCTATAACGCGGTAAAAACTTTTTTTAGGAGCGCCTTGTCTTTGTAACCTAAGGGTTATCATAAACTAAATAACTATTTATAAAATTATATTTGATTAACGGTGGAATATTAACATATTTCATCTAATTTGCCAACTTTAACGCATTTTGTATAGAAATAGTGCTTCTATGAATTTCCTATTTTAAACGTTGTATTATGTATTCTGGATGCGTTTTTTGTTTAAATTTTGTTTCTTGTTTCTCATATTTTGGATCTGTTTAAACTTTAAACTTTTGAATGCATCTCCGTTTGAACATTAGTCATTAGACATTAGTCATTGTATTTGCCTCCTTTTAATCTTTTGTCTTTCCTATACTTCTCCCGATTTGTTGTATTTTTGAGCTTCCTCAAATCTCAATGACAATATCCTTGATGTCTTATTTTCGTCCACAGTAACACCATAAATAACAGCGGCATTAGACATAGTAATACGGTTATGAGTAATCACTATAAATTGAGTTTTAGAAGAAAGCTCTTTCATCATCATACTTATACGGCGAGTATTCTCTTCGTCTAGGGCGGCATCAATTTCATCTAAAATAATTAAGGGTGGAGCGGCTTTGCTAACTATAGCAAAAAGAAGCGCTATCGCTGTGAGGGCCTTCTCTCCCCCTGACAGACTTTCCAAACCCTTTAATTTTGATTTAGGGATATCGATGTCTATAAAAACTCCATTGATTCTTGCGTCTTCATTAGTATGGTTGTTTGAATTTTCTGCGAGGTCATCTTCACTGCTTTCGTCATCAATAACTAAGGCCTCTCCGAACTTAGGAGCAGTTGCGCTTGCCTCCTTTTTCAAGACTAATTTAGCGCTCCCTCCCTTGAAAATAAGATTGAAAAATTTATCAAACTCGGCATTAATTTCTTTAAGGTCCCGACTGAAATCTGTCTCTATTTTGATGGTTAATTCTTTGATTAACGATTCCAAATCTTGGGCAGCTTTTTGTAAATCAGCAATCTGACCGCCCAAAAAGACATCTCTTTCCTCAACAGATTTAAACTCGGCGACCACGTTTTGGTCATAAGAACCTATTTCTAACAGTTCCTGTTTGGCTTTATTAATCTTTCCCTCTAAACCCCCCAGACTATTAGCATCCAGTTCAAAGTCGGCCATCTTAAGAAAGGCTTGATAATTATCTAAAAGAGTTTTTCTGTCATAACCAGATTCTTGCCATCTGCGTAAACAGTCCTCTATTTTTAAGTTATTTTTTTCCAATTCCAAATTGAGGTCACGCAACTGGTCTTGAAGATGGTCTAAATCATTTCTTTTTACTTCCAATCCCCTAACTTGTTCTCTAAAATCTTTTTGGCTGAGGGCTTGCTTGCTTTTCAGCTCGGCTTGTTTTGTCAGATAGGTTTCTATTTGCGCATCTAAATCTTTTAGTTGGATTTCCAATTTAGCAATAGAATCCTTTAGTTCTGGA
>DAONGQ010000022.1 GCA_035404205.1 Candidatus Paceibacterota bacterium
ATGGCAAAAAAAGAAGCTATAATTCTTAAACCAAAAAAGGTAAAGAAAATTACTAAAAAAAGTCTTGTTGCCAAAACAGCGGAAGCAAAAGGGGCGGAGATAAAAGATTCTGTACGTCCTCCAGCTTCTGTTTCTTGGCAAGGCAATCAGCCGGGTTATTATAAACGTTCTGGCTGGTGGTATTTAATTGCCACTCTTGTAACAATTGCTTTGCTTCTCTATGCCTATAAAGACAAAAACAATTCTTTCCTGTTCCTTATTGTTGCCCTATATGGATTAGTCTTGGCCAAAAGTGCCCAAAATCCCCAAACTATCTATTTTTCCTTAAATCAAACCGAGCTTTCTATTAATGGCGATGAAAGGCGCTATGACCTCAAAGAGTTTAACGGCTATTATATTGTAGAGAATAGTGATATAAAATATATTGGGTTCCGTTATCCGGAAGCAGCCCATGAAGATGTGATTATTCCTGTACCCCCAGAAAAAATCGAAGAGGTCATCAGTTTATTAAACACCACTGACATAAAAGAAGATTTAACGGCCAGAGAACCAGTGATACACTATTTGAGCAGAGTGTTAAAAATCTAAGCATCCAGAATGTCCAATTTCTAGGCAACGCCCGGTAAAATAAATCGAATTTTACTCTGGACACTGTTTGAACATTGGCCATTAGACATTAGACGTTAGTGAGAAAATCTGTCCCCGTAGCTTAACTGGATAGAGCGCGGCCCTGCGAAGGCTGAGGTTGAGCGTTCAAATCGCTCCGGGGACACAACGTACAAAACGTTAATTTGTTTCACAAATTTTACGTTTTTACGTTGTAGTGGCGTTTAAATTTTAAAGAAATTTATTACGTCACACTTAATTACAAATTTAAAATTATAATATGGAATCAGATCTAGAAAAGGTTCCGGGTTTGGAAGATGCAAGTCAGGCCCAATCGGGTGTAGATTTTGTTGCTCCAGAAGAAAAACCATCAGAAAAAAACCCTCAGAACGATATAAAGAACAGGTTAGAAGGTTTTAATGGTTTTGCTTTAATTAAGGAAAGGAAGGAAGATGAATTTAGGGCAGCTATCAAAACTGGCGATACTTTTGAAAAACTAGCTGCTATAATTGACAAATATGCTACAGACAATAATTTGCCAGAATTACGAATAGAAGCTTCTAAGGTCAGAAAGGAGGAATTCTTTGAGCCAACTACTGATTTTGGCATAGCCGACCAATACCATATATTGGTAGATAACAAATTGAATAATCGGGAAGTCTAAAATTGAGTTATCAAATTATGTAGAAAGAGTTCTGGTAAGAACTCTTTTTATGTTATAATAGAAAGAAATAATTCATAAAACTATGACAGCACAAAATATAGAAGGAGGTATGGATAAAGCCTCTATAACAATAGAGAGTGGGTCTGTCGATGAAAATTTAGTTAACGCTATTGATAGTTCCACCTCCATTGAAGGAATAATTGAATCTTTAGAACAAAGTCCTATAGAGGGTATTAGAGATTTCAGCAGTGAAGCTTATTCCAAAAAAGATATCACTACTAATTTAGTAGATTTGGAAGCCTTCGCTGCCAGTATAACAAAAGAAGGTCTTAGAAATGAAGGGTCTCGCGCAGACATACTCAAAAATATAAACACATACCTCAATCGTGTTCCCACTAGTTACCATCTACAAGAGCGCGTTCGTACATTTCTTTTTGATATTAATCCATTGCTAAGAGATTTTACTTTTTAAATTGAGAGCACTTACACAAAAGGAGCCCCCAAAAGGGGCTCTTTTTGTGTTATACTAAAGCCAAAGAAGTAATTAACTATGTTTGAAAAGCAACCAGATTTTAAAGTGGAAAGCGGCGATATTTTTACTAGAGCAATCAACAATGCTGCCAGCGTAGAAGAGGTCGTAAAAATTTTAGAAAGCAGCCCCATGGGTGAAATTAAAGACCCGGAGGGAAATTTTTATTATAAAGAAAATATCATCGCTGATTTAAAGGATTTAGAAGAAATCGTTATCCAGTTGTCTGAGGAGGATGTTAATAGTCAAGCAACTCATGTTGCTATCATAGACCATCTCAATCGCTTGCCCAACAATTATAGTTTAAGGCAACATACTCTTCGGCTGCTAACTGTGCTTAATCCAGTTATGAAAAAATTCATTTTCTAGCTCATATGGTTTCTGGTTCTAAACAAACTGCCGCCAAAAATATTCTGAATAAAGATTTAGCCGACATCAAAGGAATTGGGCCAGCCTATTTAAAGCGCCTTAATAAATTAGGATTAAAAACGGTGGGCGACCTCTTGCGGTATTTTCCCTTTCGCTATCAAGATTTTTCAGAAAATAAAAAGATAGCCGATTTGGTCCTGGGCGAAACGGCTAATGTAGAGGCAACCATAGAAAAAATAAAGACTAACCATATCTGGGCCCGTAAATTATCTATTACAGAAGCCACTATCACAGATGAAACCGGCTCCCTTAAGGCAGTTTGGTATAACCAGCCCTATCTGGAGAAAAATCTCCCCGTAGGCGCGCTGGTCAGCTTGGCTGGCAAAGTTACCCAAAATAAAAAGGCAAAAAATAAACTTTTTCTCTCCAACCCAGCCTATGAGATTATTAGCTTAACCGGCGAAAGCCGCAGTTTTAATTCCAAACACACTCAAGGTCTTATTCCTGTTTATTCAGAAACAAGAGGTTTAACTTCTCGGGCCTTGCGTTATTTTATCAAGCCCATAATAGATGAATATGCCAACACTCTTGTAGACGGACTGCCAGAAGAAATTCTCAAAACTTACAAATTATATCCTCTTGGACGAGCTTTTAAAGAAATCCACTTCCCCACAAGCATTGACACTGCTGAAAGAGCGAGAAAACGTTTTACTTTTGAAGAAGTGTTCTTGACTCAAATACACTTATTGCAATTGCGAGCTAAATTTCAAACATTAAAAGCGCCAAAAATAAAGGCGGATGTGGATTTAGTCAAACAATTTTTGGAAAAACTGCCCTTTCAGTTAACCCGTTCTCAGAAAGAAGCCCTTTGGCAAATAATGCAAGATATGGAAACAGGGCGCCCTATGAATAGGCTCCTAGAGGGTGATGTTGGCTCAGGTAAAACCTTAGTAGCGCTTCTCTCCTCACTTTTAGTGACTAGACAAGGTTGGCAAGTGACTGTAATGGCGCCGACAGCCATATTGGCTAAACAGCATTTCCAAACCTTCACTAAATTCTTAGATGGTTTTCCTGGCAAAGTTTGCTTGCTCACTGCCAATGAGAGCCTTTTAAGCGATGACGGGCTAATAGGCAGTGTTCCCAAGCCCTTGCTTATTAAAAAAATCTGCAATGGCGAGCCCATGATTATCATAGGCACCCACGCCCTTATCCAAAAGAAGGTGAAACCAACAAAATTAGGACTAGTAGTAATAGATGAGCAGCATCGTTTCGGCACGGAACAAAGAAAAACTTTAGGCTCTAATATTGCCGTTACCGGCGGACAGAAAATATGGCCCCATTTATTATCCATGACGGCTACGCCCATTCCCAGAACTTTAAGTTTAGCCATCTACGGCAATATAGATATTTCCATCCTCAAAGAGATGCCTGCCGATAGAAAACCCATAACTACCAAAGTTATTCTCCCCTACCAACAAGCAGCTATTTATGATTTTGTCAGGAGCGAAGCCAAGCTTGGACACCAAACTTTTGTGATTTGCCCCAGAATAGAACCCCCTATCATTGAAGGCGACGCTAACCTTCCTCAGAATGCCCGCAAAAATCTTTTGGCTTATGGTGAATGGTTAGAGCAAGATGTGAAATCGGTAAAACAAGAATATGAAACTTTCAGCCAAGACATCTGGCCAGATTTAAGAGTAGGCATGTTGCATGGCAAAATGAAAGCCCAAGAAAAAGATGAAGTAATGCTCAAGATGATGCGTGGAGATTTAGATGTTTTAGTCGCCACTTCTGTGATAGAAATAGGCATTGATGTCCCCCATGCCACTATTATGATCATTGAGGGCGCCGAGCTATTCGGTCTAGCGCAATTACATCAATTCAGGGGCCGGGTAGGACGGCGCGATATTCAATCCTATTGCTATCTTTTTGCCAAAGATAGCGCTAAAACAGTTTCGGCTCGTTTAAAAATAATGGAAAAAAATAACGATGGATTCAGTTT
>DAONGQ010000023.1 GCA_035404205.1 Candidatus Paceibacterota bacterium
ATACACCTAACTTCCAAACTCCTTGCCCAATAATGATTGAACTTGAAGTCTTCAATCCCCTGGGTCAATTGCAACTGATATCTTTCATTGGGACCGCAGCAAACCACTATGACCTTATCGGCTTGGATGCGTCCAGCAGTCAGCATGATTGTTTCTGCTTCCCATTCCACGTATTCATCATCCGTTTCGCCACAGTCAGGCGAAGGGTGAAAAGCTTCTACAACCTTACTTACCGCATATGGGGCAAATTGACGTATCCACCGTGTCATAGCAGTATGGATGGTGGTGAAGTATCCGGGATAAACAAGCCCCCACCCTGTGAGCAAAATATTAACCGAACAGAAGGGGCTGTTATTAGTAATTTCAATGCCATGGTTTAAATTCTCTAGTACAGAGAATGGTAAACCAGAATCATTGCGCCCACTGTTATCCGAATCTCTCGACGCTATTACTATTAAAGCACGCATTGTTACCTCCTCTCCCTCTGATTTGTAAAGAACAAAATTATTATAGTAATATCACTTAAAAGCATTTTAGTCAATACAAGAAAGACACCAAAAAACCTTCTATAATATAGAAGGTTTTCGTATTTTCTACTTTATCAAGCTAAATAGCTCGTCTTCTGCAACCATTTTACTCTTTTCTTTATTCCTTTCCTTGAATTCAAATTTATTTTCACCCAGTGTCTTTTTACTAACCACCACTCTATAAGGACATCCGATTAAGTCAGCATCTTTGAGTTTTACTCCAGCCGTTAAGTCTTCTCTGTCGTCATAAAGAACTTCTATGCCTTTTTCAGATAATTGTGTATAAATTTTTTCCGCCGCGTCTTTTACATCAGCTTCTTCTAAATTTAAACCTACCAAATGAACCGCAAAGGGGGCGATGTCCCTGGGCCAGACTATTCCCTTATCATCATGATTAACCTCTACGGCTGTTGCCAATAACCTGCCTAAGCCTATGCCATAGCAACCCATTAGCACCAATTCCTTCTTGCCGGCGGCGTTGGTGAAAGACACATCCATTTTCTTAGAATAAGTAGTGCCCAACTGAAAAATGTGCCCAATTTCAATAGCCCTCATTTCTTTAACAGCGGCGCTGCCACACTGCGCGCAGACTAATTCCTTCTCTCCCCCTTCGCTCAGGGTTTCAAAGTTAGCTGCCCATTGGCATTTTTGGCATTGAGCAATTCTATCTTCACCTATGTCTGTTACTGCCATAAATTCGTTGCTCACCGCGCCTCCGATGCTGCCAGAAGCAGCAGAAACCATCACCGCCTTTATACCACAACGATTAAAAATATTAGTATAAGCTTGCTCAACTTGGACATAAAAATCGTCCAAACTTTTTTGCTCAGCATGAAAACTATAAAGGTCTTTCATCCAAAATTCCCTAGTGCGCAGAAGCCCCCCGCTAGAGCGTTTTTCATTTCTAAATTTATCCTGAATATGGTATGCGGAAAACGGCAAATCCTTATAACTATGAATGAACCTTCTGGCTATGTCAGAAATAATTTCTTCGTGAGTGGGCGCCAGACAGAACTCCCTCTCAAATTGGTCTTTCACTTTGAACAAGGGGGGCGCAAAAGCTTCCCACCGGCCGCTTTCTTCCCACAGATTTTTGGGATTAAGCACCGGCATTAAGAGCTCCTGTCCGCCAATTTTGTTGATTTCATCGCGAATGACATCGGCTATTTTTTGGTGAACTCTTAAACCTAAGGGTAAAAAACTATAGATACCAGCAGCCAAAGCCTGGTCCACGAAACCCCCTCTTAATAAAAGGAGATGGCTTTGAGCCTCCACTCCATTAGGAGTTTCTTTTATTGTTTTGCCTAGAAGCGTTGAATATCTTTGGCTATAACCCTTCTTTGAGTAATTAATTGTATCTGCCATAAAATGATTTATTATCAAATCCTACCATAAACCCGACAATTAAGAAATAGTTAGCTAATAAAAATAAGCTTAGAAGATTATTATTTATGATTCGCTGAATTTTTCGGTAAATTTGACTTATCAACCGGAGGAGAAGAATCGGGCAAATCAGACTCGAGAGAGTAATCAGTGCCTTGTCGGTTAGCAGATTTACCAGTCTCTTCTATAAGGTCTTGGCCAGTAAGAATTTTATAAAATCTTTTTAAAAAATTAGCCGTTTTTGCGCTCACATGTTCAACTGCATTTTTGGCTAATATTTTAAGCCAAATTACCGCCGCTAAAATCAAACCAATAACTACAAAAACCAAGTTTATACCCCGCATTGCCAAACTAAAGGCAACTGCAGCTGTTTGCGGACGAGCCAATTTCAACATATTGAAAGCCGCTACTTGCCCCATTTCCATACTGCCTAAATTAGCAGGAATAGGAATCCAACTGGCCATGTACATCAGTGACCAAATCACACTATATTGCGCCAAGTTCAAATGGTAGCCCATACCCCAGAGAAGACACCACCAAGTAATTCCGCTTAGAATGGCCTCCAAAAAAGATATGGCTAGCGCCTGCCAAATTGCCTGCTTTCCATTCTGCATGATTTGTTTTACAGATACCCATAGCCGCTCTAGCTTCTGTGCCAAAGTTTTAACCACGACCCAGTTTTGCCAATTAGCATTAGTTTTGGAAGTTAGTTCTTCTGTTTCGGGCGCAGCTTGTTTAAGTTTATTCATCCTGGAAGCATAAAGGATAACACTATACAAAAAGAACCCGGCTAATAATATCACTGCTAGAATGGCCATAAACAAAACTACCACCCAAATGGATTCGCTATGAATAAATTTAATTAGGGTATAAATAGCCCCCAGGAGCACTAGCGCGACAAGGATTATTAAATAAGCCACCTCTTGAACCAAAACCCCGGCAGTTACTTGGCTTTTAGATTCATTATGCTCTTCCGCTGAAGCAATAACTTTAGTCGTTTCCCCCATGCCAGATATAGCAGGTGTCAAGTAAGTAAAAGCATTTCCTATCATCATGCCTACGATATGGCGGCTCAAAGACATTTTAATGCCTAGCTTCTTATTAATGAGATACCAGCACCAAACGCTGCAAGCAAAAGAAGCTAAATAAAACAAGACTACAGCTATTATGGTTTTGCCATTGATAACATTCAAAAGATTGGCAATGGAAGCAAATTTTACTCGACGAAAAACAATGACAAAAAAAACAATGCCGGCTGCTAAGGATACCAGAAAACCTATAACTTTATTTTTCTTCATATAGAATAAAAAATCCAGTTTCGTACTGGCTACCTAAAAGCGTATCTTAAAATAAAAAAGATGTCAAAGCGAAAAAGTTTTCCTTCTCGCCAAGACCTACTGCCATGTTTCTCCAAACGTTTGAGCCAGCTTTCCTATATCGCCAGGCCCCATAAAAAGAACTATATCTCCAGATTTTACAAAATCGGTAATGGTAGCAAAAAGAGCTTCTGGACTCGCTAATGGTAGAAGCGCGCTACCTATTTTTTGAGAAATACTGTCGCGTAATGATTGGTTTAGAGCTTCGGGGTTGGCACAGGACTCTCCAGCAGGAAAAATATCCAAAAGAATAAGGTTGCTTACCCCCTCCAAGGCCTCTGCATATCCTGACAAACAATCAGTGACTCGGGTGTAGCGGTGGGGCTGGAGAATTAAAAGTAGGCGACGGTTAGGATAGCGAGCGGTAACAGCTTGGAGCGTAGCTTTTATTTCCGTAGGATGGTCGGCGTGGTCAGAAAGAATAGTAACCCCCCTCTGCTCGGCCAAAACCTGCATTCTCCTTTCCATACCAGGAAACTGCGCTAAAATCTTGCAAGCAGCCTCGCTCGAAATATCTAAT
>DAONGQ010000024.1 GCA_035404205.1 Candidatus Paceibacterota bacterium
AAATTTATCGGTTTGTATATTTAAGGGTTAACTCTAAAGAAGAGGCCCAAGATATTACCTCTCAAGTTTTCTTAAATTTTCTTAGTAAGGCTAACAAAAATTCCAAACTGAATCATCGGGATATTTTATCTTTGCAGGCATTTCTTTATAGAATAGCCAGGAATTTAGTTATTGATAACTATCGCCGTAAAAATCAGGCAGTAGTATCTCTGGATGGCAACGAAGACAACATCTCCATTTCCGTCAATCCGGTTGGTGAAACCTCAATAGAAGAGGAACAAAATAGCCAATTGTTAGAATCTCAATTAAGCAAATTGAAATCTCCGTACTGGGAGGTAGTCGTTTGGCATTATATAGAAGAATTAGATATTGAAACGATAGCGGCAATTCTTAATAAAACTCCCGGAAATGTTAGAGTCATCCTTCATAGAGGGCTTAATCAGCTAAAGAAAGGGATGGAAGGACAACGCTAGTTGTCCTTGTTTGATTTTTGTGCTAATAATAAATCGCATTAAAAAGAATAAAATTTTAAATATACACTATGGGTGGTCTACCTGCAAGACATTTTTCTAAAAATCGCCGTGATAGCCGAAGAGCGCAACTAAAACTAACTGCCACTAAGTTAGTGAATTGTCCTCATTGCCATAAGCCTACATTACCCCATAAAGTTTGTCCTAATTGTGGCTATTACAATGGGAAAATGGTAATAGATGTGATGGCTAAGCTAGATAAGAAGGAGAAGAAAGCTAAGGCGAAAGAGCTCAAAGAAGAGAGCAAGGAGGACAAGTAATTGGTTCGGTAAGTTTATACGGCAATACAAAGAATCTGGAATTTAGAAGTTAGAATTTGGCAAGGAATACGAACAGATTTTAAAGGCTAAATTTTAAATTCTCAATGAATGTTTCCATGATTAAATGAGTAAATTTTTGGGTTCTCATTGAAAATTGAAAATTTAGGATTTGTAAATTATAGTATCTTATGGCCTCTCGACATTTAAGTCGTTCCATAGTTGTGCAAACTCTTTATGAGCTTGATTTTAATAATCAAATGGCCGATGCCGAAAAAGTGCAATTAACCTATGCGCGCAATTTAGAAAATTTTGGTTCCGGCTTAGATGACCTAGAATATCCTAAATCGCTACTCATGGGAGTGCTTTCTAAAAAAGACGATATTGATAAAATCATTACTGCTTGCACGCCCGGTTGGACCATAGACAAAACTACTATCCTTGATAGAAATATTCTCAGGGTCGGTCTATACGAACTCGTTTTTGGCGATAAAAAGGCAGTCCCACCCAAAGTAGCCATCAATGAAGCCATTGAATTAGCTAAAAGTTTCAGCGGAGATTCGGCCGGTAGGTTCGTCAATGGTATCTTAGGAACAGTCGTAAAAGAAATGGGTCTAAACTTAGAAAGTCAGAAAGAAATTAAAATAGAGCCCTCTAAATAATATTTATGGAAAGCGTTTCTGATAATTGGAAGCAGTTAAAAAAGAATTTCAGTTTTACTTGGAAAAACGAGGACCTTTTGAAAGAATCGTTGACGCATAGCTCTTATCTAAATGAGCACCGCCGGGAAGAAAAACGCCATAACGAGCGCTTAGAATTTCTCGGTGATGCTGTTTTGGAGTTGGTGAGTTCTGTTTATTTGTATAAAAAATTTCCCGAAGAGCAAGAAGGCTTTTTAACTAACCTCAGGGCAGCGCTGGTAAATACAGACAGCTTAACCATAGTTTCCAAGAAGCTGGGAATCAATAAATATTTAAGGCTCTCTAAAGGGGAAAGTAAAAATATTGCGAGCTCGTCTTCGGCTGTCTTGGCTGATGCCTTAGAAGCGGTTATCGGCGCTATTTATTTAGACCAAGGGCTAGCGACGGCTGAAGACTTTATTGTGAAAAATATCATGTCCCGCTATCAAGAAGTTATTCGAGAGCATAGCTATCGTGACAGCAAAAGCCTATTTCAAGAAATGGCTCAAGAACGTTTCCACAAAACCCCTCAATACAAAACACTTGGTTCCTCTGGACCTGACCATAATAAAATATTCAAAGTAGGTTTATTTTTAGACGAGGAAGAAATAGCCGAAGGCTCCGGCAAATCCAAACAGGAGGCGGAGGAAAATGCTGCCAAAAACGGTTTGGCTAAATACTAAATTTGGGCTCTTTGTTCGCGAGCGCACAAGAGAAAAGAGAATAAATTATTTGTCTGTTAAAGGTTACTTATTATGTTTCTTTCTAAAGTAGAACTGAAAAATTTTAAATCTTTTGCCAAAGAGTTTAGTTTAGAGTTTCCCGAATCGGTAACTGCGATTGTTGGCCCTAATGGTTCAGGCAAGTCGAATATTGTCGACGCTATTCGCTGGGCCCTAGGAGAGCAAAGTCCTAAGAATATCCGGATAGAGAAAAACGACGACCTTATTTTTGCCGGCAATAAAAATCAACCGGCCTCTAGCTTTGCAGAGGTAAAATTGAGTTTTGCGGGTCGGTCTAATGACGGCGATAAAGAGGCGGAAAATTTTGTTTTGTCTCGGCGCTTGAATCGCAACGGGGAAAGCGAATATTTATTAAACAACGAAAGCGCTAAATTAAAGGATATCCTGCTTTTCTTAACTAAGAAACAGGTGGGTGTGAAGGGCTTCTCTATCGTTAATCAGGGAACGGTTGAAGACCTTTTGCGCGTGAGCCCGAGCAATCTGTTTTTGATGTTGGAAGAAATTCTAGGCCTACGCTTTGTGGAAATAAAAAAAGAACAAGCTAAGAATAAAATCAAATTAACCCTAGAAAACTTAGATAAAGCGCAAAGTTTGCGGGATGAAATTCAGCCTCACTTGCGCAGCCTCAAACGGCAAGTAAGCCGTTTTGAACGCGCTAATGAAATAAAAAATACTCTAGAGAATCAGCAAAAAATTTACTTCTCTTACTATTTGAATCTCGGTAAAATTGAAGAGGGGTCTTTGACAGCGGCCCGGGATAATGCCCAAAAAATTGCTGCTAATCTAGCCACAGAACTGGCAGCCCTAGACGCTCAGGTACAAAAATTACAAGGCAATGGGGACAAGGGCCTGGAGGAAGCTCTTGTTAAAAACGATTCCAACATAGCTAATTTGAAAGCGCAGAAAGCTCAGTTGATGTATGATTTGGGAAACCTTAACGGGCAGTTGATGTCATGGCAAAAGATTCTTTCCGCTCAAACTGCCCAACTGCAGTCAACTCCATCAGAAGAAACTGTTGCATATCCTGCCTTGGAACTGAAAAACAAGTTGTTGGTGCTTTCTCAGGATATTGAAGCCGCCTTGCTTTTAGAAGACTCGGTTGTCTTTAAAAATGAAATAAAAAGAATCCTTCTTTCTGTCCATGATTTTCTGGAAAGCAAAAAGGAAGTTAAAAAAGAAGAAATAACCAAAACCCAGGAGGAAAAGAAAATAATTCCTCCAGAACTAAAGGATTCTATTGCTAAATTGGAAATCCAACTAAAAGATTTAGAT
>DAONGQ010000025.1 GCA_035404205.1 Candidatus Paceibacterota bacterium
CCATTGAAAGCCATACTATTTTAGAAATTAATGCTAGCCCCTTGCGTTTAGACCTAGATGCCTTGAAAGTGAAGGAAGCCAAAGAAGCCGGAGTGAAGTTTGCCATTGATAGCGATACCCATGCTTTGGAAGATTTAAACAGAATGGAGTATGGAGTAAATGAAGCCCGCCGAGGTTGGGCGGAGAAAAGCGATGTTGTTAATACTTTTTTGTTGGCGCATCTTATTAAAAGTTTAAAAAGAAATTTGAGCTAAAATAAATTTTATATGTTAAGCGACCCTCATTGTATTTTTTGTAAAATTATTAAAGGGGATATACCTGCTAAGAAATATTATGAAGATGATAATTTTTTAGCTATTTTCGATGTCCAACCTATCGCTCCTAACCACTTGTTAGTTTTCAGTAAAAATCATTATACCAGCATTAAGGCTATGCCAGAAGAGGAATGGTTGCAACTGCACGCTAAAGCTAGAGAATTAGCCGAGAAACTTAGCGCTGAGCTTCATGCCGACGGTTATAATTATATGATTTATAACGGTGAAGCGGCTGAGTCGGGCGTTCCTCACCGACCGCATATCCACATTATCCCGCGTTATTTTAAAGACGGTTTGCATTTAGACCCTCGCACCAATCATTAATTCCATTTTTTATGGGTTCATCTCTTATTCCATTTATTTTAAGTTTTCACTTTCTGGTGCCCCAATCTCCATTTTGGAGAGCCTTTTTATCTTTTTCCGGCAATGCTGTGGTCTACCTGTCAGGCGTTATTTTCGTCTTGCTTTTCGTAAGGTCAATAATGGTGGTTATTTATGCTTATTCTAAATATTGGAAAACCAAAGAGAGTTTAACTATAGAAACAGTAGAAAAGATAGCCAATGAGCGTAAAACTAAATTGCCCTTTTTTACTATAATTATTCCAGCGCGCGATGAAAGCGAAGTGGTGGCTTCCACTATAGAAACTTTTTTAAATATCAATTATCCGCGCAATAGTTATGAGGTAATAGTAGTCACTGACCAAAAAGAAACGCTTAAGGCTGCGGAAGGAAAGGTTACTACTCAAACAGAAGTAAAGAGAATGCAGGAAAAATACAAGATTAATCAGCCAGATTTTCATCTTTGGCATTATGATGTTCCTTATGATTTTGATGGAGAAATCGCTGGGGAGTGTTTGGGGCATGAAGTAGCTTCTACCAAAGGGAGAGCCCTTAACTGGGCTGTGACTGAATATGAAAAAGAAGCTAAGCAATTGCCTGCTTTTTATGTTTTTTTTGATACCGATGCGCATCCCAATAACCAGTCGTTTTTAGCAGTAGCTAAAGCTTTTCTTCTAGACAATTCTAAAAGAGTTTTTCAACTGCCAGTTTTCCAAGTAAGGAATTTCTGGTCGATTTCTAATTTTTCCCGATTAGCAGCTCTGGGGCAAGCCTTTTCACATCAAACGTTCTTGCCCTATCAATTCTTATATATGCCGTTTGTGGGCGGAACCAATTTGTTTATCGAAAGAAAGCTAGTTTTGGCGGTGAAGGGAATTAACCCACATACGATTACCGATGATTTGGATTTAGGCACACGTATGTATTTGCAGGAAAATGCTTGGCCCTATTATTTGCCCTATCCTTCATCCGAACAAACTCCAGCTACTATAAAGATGTATATAAAACAAAGAAAACGTTGGGGTATGGGGCAGTTGCAAATGATTTCTGATTTGAGCCGCTGGAGCCGTCAACTGCCAGACAACCTTAAAAACGTTCCTAATATAAAGAAAAAAATACACCATCTTTACTGGGCGTATATTTGGCATGGTCCTTTCCAATATCTGTCTTATTTTCTTGTTACTCTGCTCAGTTTAGTGTCTTTAATCTCGCGGGCTACGAATGGGCTGATTTCTCTCTTTTCCATTGGCTATAGATGGTCTTATTTTAGCGCCACTAAAACAGCTTTTGGTTTTATTTATTGGACATTTT